>CAJMMH010000204.1 GCA_905214365.1 uncultured bacterium | reverse complement strand
GGACTCCTTTAGTCTTTCCCCAACCTCGGAAATAATCTCACCAATAAACTTTTCTCTTGCGTCCTGCGTAGAATACAGCTTATCAGTCAGTTCCCGGTAAACATCCGGATGAAGCAGCATCAGCGACAAATCATCCAGTTCTGTTTTAATCTTGGAAATACCAAGACGGGAAGCAAGCGGAGAATAAATCTCCAGAGTCTCGCGCGCCTTCTGCTTCTGAGTCTCCGGCTTCCAGAACTGACTGGTCCGCATGTTGTGCAGCCGGTCCGCCAGTTTAACCAAAATCACACGGATATCCTTTGCCATCGCAAGGAACATCTTTCGCAGATTCTCTGCCTGGATCTCAATCTTGTCCATATCCCAGCTGATCTGCGTCAGCTTGGTAACGCCGTTGACAAGAAACGCGACCTCTTCTCCGAACAGGGAAACCAGATCCTCAAGCGTCATATCCGTATCTTCGATGACATCGTGCAGAAGACCTGCCGCAATGCTCTCCTTATCCAGTTCAAGCTCAGCCAGAATAATCGCAACGCAGAGCGGATGAATGATATACGGCTCTCCCGACTTGCGCATCTGGGAACCATGCGCTTTGCTCGCCACATGGTACGCCTTCTCAATCAGGCTCAGATCGTCGGACGGATGATACTTTTTTACACTCTCCACCAGCTCTCGGTACAGCTCATCGGGCGGTGTGAAATTGGCCGGCGCCTTTACAGACGGTTTCGGCGGAATTAATGGCTCTTCTGCTGACTGTGACATCTGGCTCACCTCTTTCTTGTGGTATCTATGGCATCTGCCTGCCGCAAAAGCAGGGAAAACTGCCCGGACTCTCAGACTCTGCTGTACACTTCTTCCAAGTACTTTCTTGCCTGAACTGCATTTTCAGGCGCTGTATTCTCCAGAAGCACGTGGATATATGGCTTGTGCTTCTTAATGTAAGTCATCAGAGACGTATAATCCATCTGTCCCATGCCGCACGGACAGGTGTACATCTTTCCATCCTCAATGCGGAAATCCTTGGCATGGATCGCCGCGATATCCGGTCCGAGAAGCTCAGTAAACTCACTTACCATGTCCTCATAACTCTGGTAATTATCAATTGTCAGCAGATTAACCGGATCGAAAATGATCTGCAGATTCGGTGACTGGATCGTATCAAGTACTTTTCTTGCGCGCTTTGCATTGCATACAATATGGGTATATACCGGCTCGATTGCAACAATCACACCAAGCTTTTCCGCATAGGAAACAACCTGGCGCAGGTTCTCAATAAAGATCTGCAGCGCCTCTTCGGTATGGCTGTACGGCTCAAAGCGGTATTCGCGGTTGCAGTTTCCGGTTTCCGTTCCGACCATGCCGGCTCCGATCTGGCTGGCAAACAGAACATGGCGCTTATAGGTATCAATGATATCCTTCAGCTCTTCCTCATCCGGATTTGCCAGGTTCAGATAGCAGCCAAGCACCGCAACGTCAACCTTATTTTCTGTGAAAACCTCTTTCATGTACTGCGCAAGTCCCGGAGTCAGTACCTCCTTCTGCGTTGGAAACTCCTTCACTGCCTTGGCCACTGCCAGCTGGCAGCAGTGCATTCCCTGCTCATGGATGGATCTGACCAGCTCTTCAAACGTATCTGCCTTTACATCATGTGCTCTGATTCCGATTCTCATGTTTAATCCCCTCTCGTGTCTCATTCCAATCCGGAACTGACGCGCCTGCCGGACATTTTTCCTGTTCTTTTGCCGCGCACACCGGACTGTCTCAAACGATAACTGTTATTATACCTTTTTTTTCGGAATTCTGCAATAGTTCTGAATCACGATCTGCAAACTTCTTTGATTCCGGAACTCATTGACCTGCGGATAATAGGTAAATGCAGCGTCAATTTCTCCTCCCATGCCCCTCATCGCCTGCGCAACTGCCCGTTCCCCATATTCGCCGGTCAGAAATGCAAGGAACTCGTCCGCGTCACCGAAATACAGAGCGTCCATTGCCGTTTTGTTTTCTGTACTCACCTGAAGCTTCAGCATATTTTTGTTTTTTCCAATCCGCGTAATCCGCAGAATGGTCACATGCTGCCACGCAAACAGCGGCTTTTCATTGCCCCGGCCAAACGGTTCAAGCCGCTCCAGATCCGAAATCAATTCTTCGGAAATGTAACCGAGCGGCAGCGGGGAATCGATCAGAACAACCGGTCTTAAATCTTCGTCTGTCAGCATACACTGCGCCCGGAGCCTGTCCCTGAGAACTGGAAGATCCTCCTTTTTCATCGTCAGACCGGCTGCCATTTTGTGACCGCCAAACCGCAGAAACAGATCCCTGCAGCGGTTGAGCTCTTCAAACATGTTGTACGCCTCGATGGAACGTCCGGACGCTTTGATCAGTCCTTTTTCCAGCGCATCGGCAAATACCAGCACCGGACGGTTATATTTTTCCCGGATTCTTCCGGCGATAATCCCCGCCACGCTTTCATGGCAGTTCGGAAGATACACCAGATACACGCGGTCGTCCTTCCACTGTGCCTGGTCGATCATTGCCTGTGCCTGCTCCGCGCCCTCCAGCGTTAGGTTCTTCCGCTCCTCATTCATCTCCCGCAGCGCGGCGGCATACTTCATTGCTGTTTCCCGGTCCTGCGCGCGCAGAAGCAAAATCGCGGTCTTTACCGTATCCAGACGCCCTGCCGCATTGAAGCATGGGCCGATGATAAACCCGATGTGATAAGACGTTACACTCTCCGGCTCGATCCCGGTGACTTCCATCAGCGCAAGCAGCCCAGGCCGTTTCGTATGATGCAGGCGATTAAGCCCTTCCTTAACCAGAATCCGGTTTTCGCCATTAAGTTCCATGACGTCCGCAACGGTTGCAATCGCCGTATAATCCAGATAGCGGTACATCTCTTCTTTTCCGCGTCCAAACCGCTCATAAAGAATCGCCATCAGCTGATAGGCAACTCCGGTTCCGCAGAGATTTTTATACGGATAAGGACAGTCTGCCTGCTTTGGATTGACAACCGCATCCGCCTGCGGCAGCCGGAACTGCCTTCCTGACGGCGTGTCCTCATACGGGACCTCATGATGATCGGTGATTATGACAGTAAGACCAAGCTCCTTTGCCAGCGCCGCCGCTTCAAAGGCCGCAATTCCATTGTCGCAGGTAAGAAGCACCCGGCAGCCCTCTTCCTTTGCCTGCCGCACAATCCGCTCGTTCAGACCATAGCCTTCCATGATCCGGTGCGGGGTATAAATTTCCGCCTTTCCTCCAAGATCCCGGATTCCTTCCCACAGCAGCATGCCGGAAAAGATACCGTCGTTATCGAAATCGCTGGCTATGCCGATCAGCTCGCCCCTGCGGATTGCCGCTTCCAACAGGCCCGCCGCAAGGTCGGCATCCTTCATCCGGTGCGGCGAATGAATCCGGTCCAGCCCGCCGTTCAGATAGTCGTCCGCTTCTTCCTCCTGCGTAATTCCCCGGTTTCTCATCACTCTTACTGCCACCGGATCAATGCCTAGCCGCTTTCCGATTCCGACAAAATCCGCTTTTTTTGCCTGCAGTATCCACCGTTCTCTCATGTCATGTTCTCCTTCCTGTCGTCCCTGCTGCTTTGCTTCCGGTTTTCTCTGACAGCAAACAGACAGAGAACAGCCAAAGCTGCTCCCTGTCTGCTGTGTATGTTATTTTATTTTTCTTCAGCCGAAACGGTCTGCCAGATCTTCTTCCGCAAAGCAGTCGCTGATCGGCGCTCCTGGCGCTACCATCGGAAATACCTTATCGTCCTTTCCAATCTGCGCATCAATTACAACCGGAATGTTGAGACTAATCGCTTCCTTGAGAGCCGCGTCAAATTCCTCGCAGGTACGTACGGTGTATGCCTTTGCCCCCATCGCCTCCGCAACCTTCGCAAAGTCCACAGAATCCTCAAGCACAGTCTGAGAATAGCGCTGGCCATAGAACAGATTCTGCCACTGACGAACCATACCGAGCACATGATTGTTGATGACAATCTCTATGACCGGAATGTTGTATCTGGTTGCGGTCGCTACTTCGTTCATGTTCATACGGAAACAGCCGTCTCCGGCAATATTGACAACAATCTTATCCCTGCATCCCATCTTCGCTCCGATTGCCGCGCCGAGACCGTAGCCCATAGTTCCAAGACCGCCGGAGGTCAGCAGGGTACGGGGACTCTTGAAGCGGTAATACTGTGCTGTCCACATCTGATGCTGTCCGACATCCGTTGCAACAATTGCGTCGCCATGTGTCTGCTGATACAGAGACTCAATGATATACGGACCGGTCAGCTCGCCCTTGTGATAGGTCAGCGGATACTTTTCCTTGTAGTCCTCGATTTCCCGGATCCATTCGGTATGCTTCTGCTGCGGAAGTCTTCCGTTTAAAATTTCCAGAATGGAGCGGACATCGCCGATTATACTTGCATCGGTTCGGATGTTCTTATTGATTTCTGCCGGGTCAACATCAAACTGAAGGATCTTTGCGTTCGGAGCAAACTTCTTTGCGTTTCCATAAACGCGGTCGCTGAAACGTGCTCCGACGGTTACTAACAGATCGCAGCGGCTTACGCCGAAGTTGGAAGCCTTGGTTCCATGCATACCAAGCATACCGGTGTACAGCGGATCAGTTCCATCGAACGCACCTTTGCCCATCAGGGTATCAGCAACCGGAGCGTCAAGGCGGTGAACAAACTCATTGAGTTCTGCAGACGCACCGGACGCAACCGCGCCGCCGCCAACAAAAACATACGGCTGCTTTGCCTCGCGCAGCATATCAAGCGCTTTTGCCACATCCTCTTCGCGGATTGTAGACGTAACGCGGGTAATCGGAGCCGGAGCCTTGTACTCATACTCGCAGGAGGCTGCCGTCACATCCTTGGTAATATCAATCAGAACCGGACCCGGACGTCCTTCCTTTGCGATTTTAAACGCACGGCGGATAACATCTGCCAGCTTCGTGACATCCTTTACGATAAAGTTGTGCTTGGTAATCGGCATCGTAATTCCGGCAATATCGACCTCCTGGAAGGAATCTCTTCCAAGCAGAGATACCGCAACATTGCAGGTAATCGCAACGATCGGAATGGAATCCATGTACGCAGTCGCGATTCCGGTTACCAGATTTGTTGCTCCCGGTCCGGAGGTTGCCATGCAGACACCGACTTTTCCGGTTGCTCTCGCATAGCCATCTGCCGCATGGGACGCGCCCTGCTCATGAGACGTTAAAATATGAGTAATTTCATTGCTGTGCTTATACAGCGCATCATAAACATTAAGAATACAGCCGC
>CAJMMH010000203.1 GCA_905214365.1 uncultured bacterium | reverse complement strand
GCGTTAAATGGCTCAATAAAATCCCCCTGACTCAGTGCGTAGCGGTATCCCGGAAGCCTTTCCGCACGGTTTGCGCTGGTAAAGCTTGCTCCATAAGGATGCGCTGGTCCAAGGATTCCTCCGTACCGGTGCACAAGCGCAATCAGCAGCAAAAGCGGCAGCCCGCGCATCTCCAGGATCGGCAGATTCACGCCGTCCGGCATAATTACAATAAAATGTCCGGCATCAATCGTATCATACTCGATGCCCTTTATAATATAGAAGTCTTCTGCTTCCATTTTATTCTGCTCTTTCTTTTCTGTTTCCCAGGCCTTCCAGGAACGGTAGCTGTCGTGATCAGTGATCAGCATTCCCTGATACCCCTTCTGTTTCAGAACGCCCGCATAGTCAAAAATTGATAACTTAGCGTCTACAGAACCTTCCTTTGCATGACAATGCATATCGAACTTTACCAATGGCGTTCCCCCCGTTCTTTCTGTATGCCGGACTTTCGTTTTCTGCTCAGCCTGCTTCGGCAGCGCATCTGCTCTGCAAACGATTTCGACACCTTTTATACTTTACTTCCCATCTGCTTCTTTCCCATGTCCAAACAATGAATAAATTGTTAACAGTTGACCGGATTTTTCTTCCATGTTATACTTACTGAGTATGTCAACGCAGTTTTCGGCCGTCTCCTTCAGCATTTGCAAACACTGCTGAGACGGTGCGGCTCTTTGTATGGAACGCAGAAATCCTGCCCGTTTTGCTGGCAATACCGATTTGCAGGAAATTTCCGCAGCGAGACAGAAGAAATCATATTCCTGTTTAAGCAGGCTGCGAACAGGAACGAAATCACAGGAGGGAACTATGGCTGGATCTTCATTTGGAACTATTTTTCGCATTACGACCTGGGGAGAATCCCACGGTCCGGGCATCGGCGTTGTGGTTGACGGCGTTCCCGCAGGGCTTTCACTGTCTGATGAGGATATCCAGCAGGAGTTAAACCGCAGAAAGCCTGGTCAAAGCCGGTACGCGACGCCAAGAAAGGAAGCGGACCGTGTGCGGATTCTGTCCGGTGTGTTTGATGGAAAAACGACCGGAACCCCGATCGCCCTTGAGGTTCTGAACGAAACACAGCGTTCGGCAGACTACTCAGAGATTTCCAGATGCTTCCGTCCCGGTCATGCCGACTATACCTTTAACCAGAAATATGGCTTCCGCGATTACCGCGGGGGCGGACGCTCTTCCGGCCGGGAAACGATCGGACGGGTTGCCGCAGGCGCAATTGCGAAGAAAATCCTGGCGGAAGTCGGCATTCACGTTGTCGGTTGGTGTTCCCAGATCGGCCCGGTCTCGGCAGAAGCCTTTGATCCGGAGGAAATCGAACGCAATCCGTTCCGTATGCCCGATGCCGCTGCTGCGGAAAAAACTGCCGCTTATGTTTCTTCTATGATGGAAGCTCATGATTCGGTTGGCGGCATAATCTGCTGTGAGATTACCGGTGTTCCGACCGGTCTCGGCGATCCGGTCTTTGAGAAGCTGGATGCCAACCTTTCCAAAGCGCTGATGTCAATCGGAGCTGTCAAGGGAATTGAGATTGGAGACGGTTTCGCGGCAGCCGCGGCAAATGGCTCTTCCAATAACGATCCATTCCTGTCGGAAAGCGGCGAAATCCGCAAGGCAAGCAATCACGCGGGCGGCATTCTCGGCGGCATCAGTGATGGAGACGTAATCCATATCCGCGCTGCGGTCAAGCCGACGCCTTCTATTTTCCAGCCGCAGCAGACGGTCACAACAGACGGTGAACCGACTTCCCTTTCCATCAAAGGACGGCATGATCCGGTGATCGCGCCGAGAGCGGTTGTCGTTGCCGAGGCGATGGCTGCCATCACCATTACAGACAGCCTGTTTCTCAACATGAGCGCGCGGATGGACAAAATTGCTGCGTTTTACTGTAAAAAATAATACGCCGTCCATGCTTCATTCAAACGGTCTGGCTATCCTGTCTAATATCTATGAACTCACTTATGCAGACATGGCTGCTGTTCAAAACTTTCACAAAGAACTGCAAAACAGCCCTGCAGCCGCCGGATATCACTCCGGCCGCAGCAGGGCTGTTATTTGTTTATCTTCTAACGCCTTTATCCTCTGACGCCGATACGCACCAGCGCGCGGCGCAGCTTTGCCTCGGCAATCCGCTGCTCCTTTTCTGACAGGTTCTTCTCTGCCAGCTTTTCTTCCGCTCTTGCCTTTGCCTGCTCGGCGCGCTCCTTATCGATATCCTCCTGCCATTCCCAGGTCGTTGCCGCAATCCGGCACGTTCCCTCCATAACTGAAAGCATACCGCCGATGCACGCTGCCTTACGTTCATTTCCTTCGGCTACCTGCACACGCGCTTCGCCCATGCCAATGCCGGTACAGTAATTGCAGTGTCCGGCAAGGATTGCCAGATCGCCGGTCATTGAACGGACAATGACACGCTCTGCCTGGTCATCGTATACCAGACCATCGGGCGTCACAATCTGCAGATGAAATGTCTTCATAAGCGGCCCTCCTTTTACTTCATGCCTGCCTTCTGAAAGACATCGTCGATGGTTCCCGCAAACAGGAAGCAGCTCTCCGGAACCTCGTCACACTCTCCGTTCAGGATCATGCGGAAGCCGCGCAGTGTTTCCTTTAACGGAACGTACTGTCCCTTCATACCGGTAAACTGCTCGGCAACAGAAAAGCTCTGGGACATGAAACGCTGAATCTTACGGGCACGGCTGACTGCCAGCTTATCTTCCTCGGACAGCTCGTCCATACCCATGATCGCGATGATATCCTGCAGCTCCTTGTAACGCTGAAGTACCTGCTGCACTTCCTTGGCTACCTCGTAATGCTCGGTTCCGACAACATCAGGCGTCAGGATACGGCTGGTAGAATCCAGCGGGTCAACCGCCGGATAAATGCCCTGACTCGCGATATCACGGGACAGAACGGTGGTTGCGTCCAGATGGGAGAACGTCGTTGCAGGAGCCGGGTCTGTCAGGTCATCGGCCGGGACATAAACTGCCTGAACCGATGTGATGGAACCCTTTCTGGTAGACGTAATACGCTCCTGGAGCGTACCCATCTCGGTTGCCAGTGTCGGCTGATAACCTACGGCCGACGGCATACGGCCAAGCAGTGCGGATACCTCGGAACCTGCCTGAGTAAAGCGGAAAATGTTATCGATAAACAGAAGGACATCCTGATTCTTTACATCACGGAAATACTCCGCCATCGTCAAACCGGACAGACCGACACGCATACGCGCACCCGGCGGCTCGTTCATCTGTCCATACACTAATGCAGTCTTGGAAATAACGCCGCTTTCCTTCATTTCATTGTACAGATCGTTTCCTTCACGGGTACGTTCGCCGACTCCGGTAAAGACGGACAGACCGCCGTGCGCAGTCGCCACATTGTGGATCAGTTCCATGATCAGAACGGTCTTTCCAACACCTGCGCCGCCGAACAGACCGATCTTTCCGCCCTTTGCGTACGGGCAGATCAAATCAACAACCTTGATTCCTGTCTCTAGGATCTCTGTTGCCGGAATCTGCTCTTCGTAGGACGGCGCCTGACGATGAATGCTCCAGCGCTCCTTTGCCTGCGGTGCCGGCATGTCATCTACGGTATCGCCAAGCAGGTTGAACACACGGCCCAGGCACTCCTCGCCGACCGGAACGGTAATCGGGCTTCCGGTATCAACCGCGTCGGTTCCGCGGACCAGTCCGTCGGTTGAGTTCATTGCGATGCAGCGAACCACATTGTCGCCGATCTGCTGCGCAACCTCGGCAACCAGACGTTTCCCGTGATTGTCTATTTCAATTGCATTGAGCAGCTGCGGCAGTTCATCATCCTGAAACCGGATATCCAGTACCGGTCCGATGACCTGCACAACCTTTCCTATATGCTTCTCGCTCATATATCTGATATGACTCCTTTCACTTCCGATCCGAAAGCCCTCCCTGCACCAACGCGGCACAACCAAAGCTTCCGGTTCCGGATCAGCTTCCCTCGGCTCCGGCCACAATCTCTGTGATCTCCTGTGTAATGCCGGCCTGACGGACACGGTTGTAATACAGATTCAGATCTTCAATCATCTGATTTGCATTCTTGGTTGCCGCATCCATCACCATACGTCTCGATGCCAGCTCGCTGGCCACAGACTCGCTCATAGCTCCGTAGATCATTCCGGCCAGATATTCCGGAACAATCGCATCAAACACCGCGCTGCTGTCCGGTTCGTAGAGAATCTGCCCGCCGGCGATCTGCGCTCCGTCTTCCTTCTTCAGATCGGTCAGCGGAAGCATCTCCGTCTGCTTCGGATTCTGTACCATCATTGATACAAACTCAGTATAGCACAGCGCAATGTGTCCGAAGCTCCCGTCCCGGAACTCCCGGCAAAGCATCCGCGCCATTTCAAAGCAGTCTGCCACAGAAACATCCCCTGCCTCGGCGAATGCCTCAGTCAAAATCGGAACATTTTTCCTCTTATAATACTCAACTGCTTTCTTTCCGATCGGAAGGACCCGGTACTCCTTGCCCCTGGCATCTTCCTCCATACACTTAAAGAGATTGTTGTTGTAGCCGCCGGCAAACCCGCGGTCACCGGCAATGACAACGTAACACCAGACACTGCTTTTCGCTTCTCTGGCGTACGGAGAGGAAAACTCTGTATTGCCTGCCGCGATCTGTCTCAGCGTTGTCTGCAGGATTTCAAAGCATGGCTTGCTCGCCTCCGCGCGCTCCTTGGCGCGGCGCAGCTTGGATGCCGCGACCAGCTCCATTGCCTTGGTAATCTGCATCGTACTCTGAATACTCTTGATCCGCAGCTTGACAGCCTTCATATTGGCAGCCATCGAATCTCCTCCTTATCTTCCCATCCGGCGGACAAAATCATCCGTATAACGGATCAGCG
Source organism: uncultured bacterium (assembly GCA_905214365.1). Lineage (GTDB taxonomy): Bacteria > Bacillota > Clostridia > Lachnospirales > Lachnospiraceae > Anthropogastromicrobium. The sequence goes on along the minus strand of CAJMMH010000203.1, from coordinate 395 downwards.
CCTGCTTCAGGTTTTCCGCCGTCTGCTTGTCCAGATCGCCGGTTTTCCGGATGGTATCCATCACTCCAATTGCCGCAACGTCTGTATCAAGGAAGTTGTTCAGCCCATCCTCATACTCACGGATCTCATCGACCTGTACCGGTGCCAGAATATCGTTGGTAACCGCATACAGAACGGCTACCTGCTTCTCAACCGGCAGCGGAGAGCTCTGCTTTTGCTTCAGAATCTCAACAATACGCTCACCCTTTGCCAGACGCGCCTTGGTATCGGCATCCAGATCAGAACCAAACTGTGCAAAGCTCTGCAGCTCGCGATACTGGGAATAAACCAGCTTCAGGGTTCCGGCAACCTTCTTCATTGCCTTGATCTGCGCGCTTCCGCCGACACGAGATACG
>CAJMMH010000202.1 GCA_905214365.1 uncultured bacterium | reverse complement strand
CGGTTCTTCCGTTTCCGGTTCCGTTAAATCTTCTGATTCCGGTTCTTCCGTTTCCAGTTCCGTTTCCGATTCAATTTCACGTTCCGTTTCAACCTCAGTTTCCAGTTCACTTTCCAGCTCCGGCTCCGCATCCGTCTCCAACTCGATAATTATCGGACTGGTTCCGGATTCCGACTCGATTTCCTTCTCTGATTCAGATTCGGTTTCCGCTTCCTGCGTTAGTTCCGTTTCCAACTCAGCTTCTGTTTCATCGGTCAGCCCGTTGTTATCGCTGCTTTCCTCCGAAGTGATTTCTTCTGGATTCTTCTCTTCGGAAGCACTCTCTTCCGAAACAGCTGCCGCAAAGCATTCGTCTGTATGCTGATGTTCTTCCTGACCGCAAATCAGCGTTTCAACAAGCACCTGTTCCTGCTTTCTGCAGGCTTCAGTATGCTGATGCGCTTTGAGTTCGGTCTTTCCGCAGGTCAGTACGCCATTTGTGAAGCAGGTTTCCGTATGAGTATGAAGCTCATCCGGCTGATCACAGATCAGCTCCGTTGTTGTCTGAAAGCAGGCATCACTGTGCGTATGCCCATCACCTTCCGGTGCGGCACAGGTCAGCACATCGCTCCATGTATAGCAGTCATCTGTATGTACATGTTCTTCCGTTTCACAAATCAGCGCGCCGTTTTCATCATAACAGGCTTCGGTATGCTGATGCTCTTCCCTGGCGCAGATCTGCTCTCCCTTTGTCCGGGTATAGCAGCCTGTATCGTGATGGTGTCCCGCAGTTTCCTCCTGCCCGCAGATCAGAATTGTTTCTGTTTTCCAGCAATCTGCCGTATGCGAATGGATGCTGACTTCCGGCAGTGTACACTGCAGTACGCCATCCTCGCCATAACAGAACGCGTCATGCTGATGAATCACATAATCCGCATAACCGCAGATCTGCTTATGCGATGCATCATAACAAGCTTCTGTATGTTCGTGGATTCCAAGCGTTTCCCTTGTACAGACCAGAAACAGCTTTCCAGGCTCATAGCTGGTACTGTAGCAGGCCGCGCTGTGCTGATGCTCCGGCTTCCCGCACTCCGCTTTGCTTTCCATCGTAATTGCGGGCAGAATAAGCAGATACGTTGTAATGAAAACAACCACCATTGCCATTGCGCTCAGCAGCCGATACCAGACAGTCCGCTTTTTCTGCGCGTGCAAAAATATTCTTGCCCGTGCCTTCCAAGATGTTTCCGCCATCTCATCCCTCTCCCTTCTTTTTATCTGCTCTCAAACTTCTTTTATCTCTGAATATTCCGCTTTATTCCGCGAAGTTTACTAAAACTTTCTATTCAATCCGTCCGAACTGGGAAAACGGCCATACGCAAAAGACCAGTTTCCCGACAATCTGTTCCTCTGACACGCAGCCAACCGCTGTGCTCCGGCTGTCAACCGATACCAGGCGATGATCCCCCATGACAAATACCCGACCCTCCGGAACCTGGTAAGGTAAGTCAATATCACACTCTCCCAGTGCCCGTTCATAGACGTAAGGCTCATCCAACGGTTCTCCGTCTACGGTAACGAATCCGTCTTCGCTGATATCTACCCATTGCCCGGCAGTTGCGATTACCCGCTTCACCAGGATCTTGTTATTATAATAAAAAGCGATAATATCCTGCCGCTCCAAATTCCTTCCGGCAACCGATACGACAATGTCCCCGTCCGTCAGCGTCGGCGTCATTGAGGAACCGTAGATCTGGAGTACCGGAAGAACCAGTGTTGCAACCAAAACAGCCGCTGCTGCAACCGTAATCAGCATGTACACGGTGCTTCTCAGCGTCCGCCGGTATCGCTTCCGGTAGGTTTCCCGTTTCAGCTCTGCTTCCAGTTCCTCCACAGAAGGCATGACGAGCGGCTTTTTTCTTTTTCCGTGTCTCACGCTGTTGTTCCCCCTTCTGTTTCTCTCACTGTTTCCGAAGGCTCCTCCAGCAGCTCCTTCAGTCCCCGATGCAGCTCATAAAAATGCTCCAGACGCTCGGAAAGTTCTTTTCTCTGTGCTTCTGCCTCCTGTTTCCACAGCCTGCGTTCCGCGTCCATCTGTTCCTTCATACGACGGCATTCCTCCTGCGCTGTCTGCCGAAGTCCGCTGCACTCCTGCTCTGTCTCCTGCTTCAGCAATACACAGGCAGCTTCCGTATCCTGTCTGCGGCGGTGACAGTACGCCTCCGTTTCCCTTCGCATCTCATCGCAGACAGTCTGAGTTTTTGCTTTCAGTTCCTCACAGTACGCCTCCGCTTCCTTCCGGATCCACCCTGCTTTCGTATCCTGCTCTTTCTCAAGCGCAGCAAGACTTTCCAGATATTGGGCTGCTGCAGACTGCGCCGCTTCAAATACTCCGTTCAGCTGAAGCGCTGCCTCTGCGATTGATCCCGCCTGGTTCAGCTTAATCTGCCGGCTTTCCAGCTTTCTCTGCAGCTCGTCCGCCCGCTTTGTCTGCGTTTCTGTCTGCTTTGTCTGCTCGATCAGCAGCTCCAGGAGATCTGCCCGCTTTAATTTCCGCAAACCAGCGTCTGCCATACTGTTTTTCCCCCTGATTCTCCCACTTATTTTTAAGCGCACACAAATATGCCTCCGAAAAGTCTATCCTTTTGTCTGCAGTTCATTATAAATAAGCCAAACAATTCCAGATGCATATTTCGTTTTCTTTGATCTCTGTATATGCTAAACTTAAACGATTAAGTATGGAGTTTCGTGATTTTTTCGTAGAATTTAGTCGATTACTAAATTTTTCCGATTTACTTAACGAAACTGTCTTTCCCGTTCCTTAATCGTTAAGTTGCACAGCTTTTTCTTTCTTTTCGTGCCATCATTATAGCATTTTGCCATATCTCTGTCAATGGACGAAGGCTGTAATTTTTAAAATGGCTATTTTTTCATTTTCACAACTCTGGACAGATTATTTTTTATACATTACTCTTCATCTTTGTTTCTGTTTTTCTTGATATGAAAACGTTTTCGTTCCGCTTTTTACATTTATTGAAAAAGAACAAAGAATGTGGCCTTGGCACATTCTCGCGCCTGCGGCGGTCGCTTGCGACATCTACATTGTACGTCGCAGTGCGCATCCCCGCGGAGCGTTTTTTACTTTACAGGAAAGCAATTTCCTGTAAAGTAAAAAAAGGAATCACACACAATAAAATCCTATTGTGTATGATTCCTCACTTAATTATTTCGTAAACAAGCCTACCATCTTTTTATGATACCAGGATCAAAAGGTCAGAAATCTGACGCAGGCTTGCCTGCAGGAGAATTTCTGAACTCTTGATCCGCCAAAACATGAGTACTTTACTGAGCCTGTGTCTCAGCTTCGGTCTCGCTCTGAGTCTGGTCAACAACGCTGTCTCTTTCTGCCAGAGTAACACTGATGGTCTTCTCTTCAAACTTATTTCCGGCACTTCTCTGAATCGTCAGTTCGACAGTTTCGCCCGGTGCATAATAACTCAGTGCGCTGCGCAGACCATTGTAATCAGAAATCTTCTTGCCATTGACTGCGGTTACAATATCTCCAAGCTGCAGACCGCTTGTCTCTGCAGGGCTTCCAGCTGTGATCTGGATAATCTGGGCGCCTGCCGGATAACCGTAGTTATTGACATAAACATCACTGACGTCTTCGCCAAGAACTCCAAGATAACCTCTGTCCTCTGCTGCCAGAGCCTCTCTGGTCACCTCATTCTTCAGGTTCTCAACAATATCAGAAACCCTCGTGATCGGGATTGCGTAACCAACACCCTCAACACCGACATCCGAATACTTTGCGGAGTTAATACCAATCAGTTCGCCCTTTGCATTGAACAAACCGCCGCCGCTGTTTCCTCCGTTAATGGCTGCATCAACCTGCATCATCGTTCTGGTATAGCCGTCAATCGTAACATCACGATCCAGCGCGCTGATATAACCAACAGTTACTGACTGGCCAAGCCCAAGTGCATTACCGATTGCAATAACGCCCTGACCTACCTTTGCTTCATCAGAATTTCCAACGGTTGCAACGCGGATGCTTGCCTTTGTCTCATCCGACAGATTTGCAAGCGGTACTGCGATAACCGCCAGATCTGCTTCTTCATCGCTTCCCTTCAGGTTTGCCTCCTGCTCAGAGCCATCCGGGAAGGTAACGGTCAGCTTCTTGGAAGATGCGGTATACTGATAAAAGCTTGAACTTCCGGACTCATCATACGTTGATACGTGGTTGTTTGTAAGAATCAGCAGCTCGGTATCATTCTGTCCGATGATAACGCCGGAGCCATACGCATTTTTCTCTTCTGTGTTGCTCTGCTCCTGTCCGCCTCTTCCATATCCATAGAAGTAAGAGAACGGGTTTCCTGCACTTGTCGTTGTCGTTACCTCAATCGTATTGGTAATAGAAACAACAGAAGCCATGCACTGCTCCGCGATATCAGAAACATCCGGCAGCCCGCTAACGCTTGTAACATCCATCAGGCCGTCACCGGTCTGTGCAAGGGTCTCACTCTCGCTTGCCGCCGCGTTCAGGTATGTTCCGGTAACGGTTCCTCCGATTACTGCGCCTGACAACAGCAGCGCGCCGGCTGCCAGAAGTGCGGTTCCTTTTCTTCCATGTCTCTTTTTATTATTCTGACTGTTTCTGTTATCGTTCTCTTCATACTCCAGTTCATAATCATCATAATTGTTTCTCATATCTGCTACCTCCTGTCAGCATCATATACCTTATTTTTCCTTCCGCCGCTCACTGCTTTTTATGGATGAGCCTTTCGGAAATTCATTTTGGTTTTGGACTTTGTCAGCGGAGCGTCGATCCGGTTTGCTTCGATCATCTTTCCTGACTAGCTCCTTACTGATCCTCTCCTCAACTGACATCTATAAGATAGCATCCGCTTGTGAAAAAATGGTGTCTTTCTTCTGAAGGAATTATGAAATCCTCGAATTTATTCTTCTGTCCACTCCAGATCGCTGCGTTCCTCATCTTTTACAAGAATCCGCTGATACAGGGTTCCATCTGTTCCTTCTACATATAAATAGAAACCATGCTTTACACACTGAAGTGTGTCGGACATATACATGATATTGCTGCCGATGCGCACACTTCCGTCTCCCATAAACCAGCAGAAAACCGGCTGGCCGTCTGTTTTCCGCTGCCCGACCGCGAAAACCAGTCCGCTTCCGCTCCGATTCAGACGATAGGCATCCACATCAATTTCTTCCGGCGTACCGTCTGTCTTAAAGAGGCTGCTCCGGCTTTCCCATTGTTCATCGTACCAGCCAACCATGTACTGTTCCCCGCAGCGGAGAATCGAAATACCATAATCCGCAACTCCGTCAAATTCAACGGCAAGCTCCAGAC
>CAJMMH010000201.1 GCA_905214365.1 uncultured bacterium | reverse complement strand
AACACATCTGACAAAAAATCTTCTCGTAAAATCAAGCACCAAAAGATTCCGAGAGCACATTTTATGCACTCTTAGCGTCTTTTCTGTACTTGCCTTTGCGGTTGATTTTTCTGCAGAGCGTGTTTTCTTCTCAGCGCAGAAAATACCAGAACGCGCCCGCCATTTTTCCAAGCGCAAGCGCTGCCGGAAGGAAGCGGATACCGACACGGAGCCGTGTCCGGCGTATCATAATCGGAAATACCTGGACAATCTCGGCAAGTGCCATTACCAGACTTCCGATAAAGACCCCAGCTGCCAGGCCAAAGACTGCTTCCAGTACGCCAGCAAATGGCAGAAAGACTCCCGCGTCCGGAGCATGGTGCAGCACCATATACCAGATATTTCCAAGTGTTCCGCCTGCTATCACCGCCCATTCATACCCATGGATCCACCTCGCCGTCTGGCTTCGCGCAGCCATCCGCGGAATGATTCCGATCACTGTAATCAGCGCGAATACCCCGGCAGCGGCCGCTCCTCCCGCGCAGATCCCGGCAAACAATTCAAGCACCGTCTCTGCTGCCTTCATACGCCTCTGCTTCCTTTTTCCTGTTTTTTCACGGACTTCTTTTTCGATGCCTCCGGATTGTCCCATGCGCCGGTCTTTTCCTGCTGCTTTTCTCGTGCCGCATTTTCGATCATTGTCGTATACAGCTCCTTTTCATACGCCCGCATTTCCGCATCCAACGGCGTCGGATCAGAAATTTCCTTTCTGCGCGTCAGATGACTGTAGAAAATCAGGATTCCACCGCCTAGCCCCAGCGCATATCCGCCCTCCAGCCAGGTCAGTCTCTCTCTTGCCTCTCCGGTCAGCGCCTCATGGATCACAGCAAAGATCGCCGCAACGCTGACATCTTCGTTAAATGTAAGAATCGCAAATGCTGCCCCGCAGAAAACAACAATCCAGACCAGAGCAAACTTCACCCATTCCAGGCTCCGGTTCTGATTTGCCTGCGGCTTGTACTCAATGATAAAATCCGCCTCACCGACTGACTCTACCACAGCCTGCGGATACACGCCATTGATTGCCTGAATCACATCTGCAATGGAGCAGATCCGCCGCTCTGTATACATCGTAAACAACCGCAGCGAACGACACCTGGCAAGCATCGCCGGGTCCGCACACCAGATATCACCAAGGTCTCCGATGCAGATCTCCGGCTTCACAGCACGGATCATCTGATCCGCTTTTACGTATATGGTCTCACTCATGGTCGTGCCTCCCAAAGCGGCTTTTTCCAAAGCATGCCGCTTCCTTATCTGTCTTTTAATGACAGTATGCGTTTTCCTGTTTTTCTTTATACATCTTTTTTCATGTTCCCGGATCTCTTCCACAAATTGTAACGCACATCTTGCAGAAAGACTTTTTCAAACACGCTCTAGCAGCTGCCGCATTTTGACTAGTACCTTTTTCTCGATCCGGCTGACCTGTACCTGAGAAATTCCAAGACTTTTTGCGGTCTGCGTCTGTGTCCGCTCGTAATAATACCGGAGTGCGATAATCTTCTGTTCATCCGGCTGCAGCTGGCGCATCACACTTTTGAGCGCCATGTGGTTCAGCATCCGTTCCTGCTCCTGATCCTCGCTCTCCAGACGATCCATCAGCAGGATCGCATCCCCATCGCCCTGATAAATTATCTTCTGAAGGCTCTCCACCTCGGCAGACGAACTAAGTGCCTCTGCCAGTTCCTCCGTTGAAACCTGAAGCATACCGGCAAGTTCATCCATCGTCGGGTCCCTGCCAAGCTGTTTCTGGCATTCCGCTTCCGCGTTCCTCGCCCGGGCCGCCAACTCTTTCAAAGTCCGGCTGACCCGGATCATCCCGTCATCCCGCAGAAATCTCCGGATTTCCCCCATAATCATCGGCACTGCGTATGTAGAAAAACGCACTTCATAATTCAGGTCAAACCGATCGATTGCTTTTAACAGCCCAATGCATCCGATCTGAAACAGATCCTCCGCTTCCTGCCCTCTTCCGAGGAATCGACGCACGACATTCCAGATCAGCCCGATGTTTTCCTCCACCAGCTGCTCTCTCGCCTCCCGGCTGCCCTCCCGTGCCTGACGTATCAATTCCGGCGTATAATCCACTCTCAGTCCACCTGCGCTTCCCTGTCCTCCCTGCCAATTTTCTTCTTCATCTGTACAATTGTTCCCTTTCCGGGTTCTGACACAACATTCAGCTCATCCATAAACGCTTCCATAAAGCAGAAGCCCATTCCGGACCGCTCTCTGGACGGATCCCCTGAATACATCGGTTCCATCGCCTTTGCAATATCGGCGATTCCGCAGCCCCAGTCCTCGATAACCACGGAAATCTGCCTGTTCCGAATCGCCGCTGCAATCCGAATCATCCCTCGTCTGTCCGCGTATCCGTGAATAACCGCGTTGGTGACTGCCTCGGAAACCGCTGTTTTCACATCGTCCGTCTCTTCTAACGTTGGATCAAGCCGCAGCATAAAGGACGCAACCGCAATCCGCGCGAACCCTTCGTTGCAGGAATCGCTTTCCATCAGAAGCTCCATCCGCTGCACGCCCTCTTCTGGTTCCCATGCGGAGATTCCGCAGCTTCTGTTTTCCAGGCTGTTCGCCCTTCTACATTCCAATCTGTTTCCTCTGCATTTCTGTTCTATCTCCATCTTTCCCTCCTGTTTTACCCGATGCTGTCCATAATCTGATAGATCCCGGAAATCCGGAGCAGCCTGCGGACTGACGCATCCTCTCCGGACAGCAGGACATCGCCTCCGACTTCTTTCATGCGGCGGTACCGGCTCAGCAGAACGCCAATGCCTGCGCTGTCCATAAAACCTGTCTTTGAAAAATCAAAGATCAGACGGTTGATATGCCGGCTTCTGATATATGCCTCCGTTTCCTCTCTCAGCCCCTTGCAGGTATGATCGTCTACCTCTCCCGGCAGCTGAATAATAAGATTTCTCCCTGACAAAACATACTTAACCTGATTTTCTATTTCCATCTGTTCCTCCTGTCTTCATCATGTACCTCCGGAATCCTGATGTTCCTGATTTTACTCCCGATCCCGCAAGTACCATTCTTTCTGAAACAAAAAAAAGAAGACCTGCATAATTTCTCTGCATGTCTTCTTTCGTAAAAATAATAACATTGAATCTGCTCCACAGGACTCTTTGCCTGCTGCAGTTATGCCTGCGGCGCTTCGGCCTGCGCATCCTCAGAGGACGGCACATCCTCAGCCGGAGCCTGCTGTTCGGCCGGAGCCTGCACAGGTTCCTGTACCGGAGTCTCCGTCTGCGAAGCCGGATTGTCAAACTGCATCAGGACATCCGGAGCAAATGCCTGAAGGCGGTTTCGGATCTCCTCGACCCAGCTTCCAGACGCAAACTCAGTCAGGTACTGAATATAAAGACCCGCTGCTGTACTGCGGTCGCCGATCTCCTCATAACAAAGCGCTTTATAGAAAAGCGCAGTATCGTAATTCGGATCAATGCTCAGAATCTTGTCGCAGACAGTGATTGCATCCTCGCGGCGGCTCTGTACCTCTCTGAGATCAACTGCCATCTGATACAGACGATTGGTCAGATTGGTATCGTAATCCTCTTTCATCAAAGTGTATACTTCCTGATAGGTTGCATCCTCGCTTGCCGACGCGTCAACCTCCGGAAACTGATCCGCAAAGCTCATATAGTCACCGGAAATATACAACTTTGTCATTTCAAGCAGGCTTGCGTACGCTGCCTGAAGCGCTCCTGCTTCTTCGGATGAATCGCTGAAATCCTTGGAAATCGCATCCTTATCGTCCTGCAGCTTTTCAATCTGGCTGTTGAGGTCAGAGATTTCTCCGTTCAGCTGTGTACAGCGGTTTTCGTACTCCTGAATCTGCGCAAGATTTTCATCCTGATACTGCTGTTCCTTCGCCGGCATAATCACATAATACAGAATGCCAAGGGACAGAACAAAGCCAAGCAAAATGTACATCGCACATGAAAGGTAGCTTCCGTAATCCCGCATCCGGACCGGAATGATTACCTCTTCCCGCTCCAGCTCACCCGCTACGCCAATATTTTCCTTCGTATTGGAACGGTACTTGGAAAGCTCACGCATCCAGGACATCGCCTGCGGATTTCCGCGGTCAATCTCCAGACACTTCTTAACAACTGCTCTTGCCTGGTCATACTTCTGGTCTTCCATATACAGAAGCGCCAGCAGCAGATACGCCTTCAGCATCCGCGGATTGACGGCGATTACCTTTTTCAGCTGAATCACAGCCAGATCTCTTGAGCCGGTCTTGGCATACTCCAGCGCCTGATTGAAGCGGCGTACGCTGTGATCCGCGCTGTCAAGCGCCTGACGGTTATCCCGCATGTCCTGAATATAGGTATCCGCAATATTTCCTCTATGGCGGAAGTTCTTGCTGATGACCCACTCTTTCAGCGCCAACGCCGCCTCTCCCATCTCATAATAGACAAGACCAAGAAGATTTCTGGCGTTGATGTTGCGCTTGTACAGCTGAAGACTGGTGCGCAGACACTCTGCAGCTCCAGTCAGATCTCTCGCCTTTGCCCTTGCCAGTCCCAGATTATAATACTGATTGGAAGTATAAATAATTTTCCGGTACAGGCGCACATCCGCCCCGCATTTCGGGCAGACGTTCCGGTCTGGCGACAATCTGCAGTTACAACGATAACACTTCATTGGTTCCTCCGTCCGTTACTTTTTCATCTGCTCCATCAGCTCTTCCAGAATATCGGTAATATCTGTCATTTTCTCGCTGAGAATTGCTTTTTCGGTTTCATCTACTTCAAGGCTTGGCTTGAACTTCGCAAGTTCCTCTTCAAAATCAATCATACTTTCCTCCTGCTGATTTCATGTACTCCTGCCTCAGGTGTACACGGTTTTGTCTGTAATCAAATCCTGCCTGCAGGATCCTCTGCCCGCGGAGGGCGCGTGAAAAATAGGGCAGACAAATGCCTGCCCTATCATAATACCTTTTTTACCTGCAAAAATCAAGCGGTTTATCTGCACTCCTTAAGATAGTCCATAAATCCCTGGCGGTTCTGTGCCGCTGTTGTCGTCGGGCGTCCAAGGTCCTCCCTTGCCCCGATTGCGGAATAGACAACAATCATCGTAAGCTTCCGTCTGCTTTTTGCCGCTTTCAGCGCCTGATCAAGCTCTTCTACGGTCTTTACCGTCTGCGCGTACGGGTATCCGCACGCTTTCGCGGCTGCAGCCAGATCGGTTGTCTTTGCCGCAGTCGGCATTCCTCCAACGGTTTCATGTGCTTCATTGTTTACGATGATATGGATCAGGTTATCAGGCGCTGCTTTTCCGATTACCGCCATCGCGCCAAGATGCATGATCGCCGCTCCGTCCCCATCCACGCACCAG
>CAJMMH010000200.1 GCA_905214365.1 uncultured bacterium | reverse complement strand
GTGGAGATAGAGCATGTCTGGGAAGCAGAAGATCGGATTTTTGCCAGTGTCCGAGTCACTAATACCGGACGGACAGCAGGAAAAGAGGTTGTGCAGATGTATGCAGGCGCGCCGCAGGGATTGCTGAAGAAACCGGCAAAGACGCTGATCTCCTGGGAAAAGACCAGACTGCTGCAGCCGGGCGAAACACAGCTTCTGACGCTGACTGCATCAAAGAAGAGCATGGCGTCGTATGATGATCTTGGAAAGGTCAGAAAGTCCGCATGGGTGTTGGAAAAAGGCGTTTACACGTTCCAGATCGGAACCTCAGTAAGAGATACCGCACAGGCCGATTTCGCAATGATCGTGGAAGCGGATACCGTTGTGGAGCAGCTTTGTGAAAAGCTTGCGCCGACAAGCCTGAAAAAACGGATGCTTTCGGACGGAAGCTATGAAGAACTGCCGTTAACAGAGCCGAACGATCCGGATGCGTGCGCATTTCCGAAGCTGAAACTGGATGAGGAAGAAGTGCTTGTACCGGGAACGCGTGCCGTGAAAGCAATGCCGGTGATTTGGAATCCGGCATATAAGAAACAGGAGAAAAAGCAATTGATTCAGGTTGCGCAGGGGAAGCTGACGTTGGATGCGTTTATGGCGCAGCTGTCGGACGAGAATCTGATTTCGCTGCTTGGCGGACAGCCCAATACCGGTGTGGCAAATACATATGGCTGGGGAAACCTTCCGGAGTATGGCGTTCCAAATGTCATGACTGCGGATGGACCTGCAGGTCTTCGTATCAATCCGGAATGCGGTGTATGCACGACAGCGTGGCCGTGCGCAACAATGCTTGCGTATAGCTGGAACCCGGAGCTTGCAGAGAAGGTTGGAAGTGCCGCAGCAGAGGAAGTAAAGGAAAATAACATCGGCGTATGGCTTGCTCCTGCTGTAAATATTCACAGGAATCCGCTATGCGGAAGAAATTTTGAGTATTATTCTGAAGATCCGCTTGTTGCAGGAAAAACCGGAGCCGCTGTGGTCCGTGGCATTCAGTCCCAGCATATCGCGGCGACAGTTAAGCATTTTGCGGCAAATGATAAGGAGACAAACCGCAACCAGAGTGATTCAAGAGTGTCGGAACGAGCACTGCGTGAAATTTACCTGAAAGCGTTTGAGATTATCGTAAAGGAAGCGGATCCGTGGGCAATCATGTCTTCCTACAATTTGATCAACGGACACCGTGCATCGGAAAACCGAGAGCTTTTGGAAGATGTTCTCCGCGGTGAATGGGGCTTCCGGGGTGTTGTAACGACAGACTGGTGGACACACGGCGAGCATTATAAAGAAATCAATGCCGGAAACGATATCAAGATGGCGTGCGGTTTCCCGGAGCGTGTCAAAAAGGCAATGGAGCTCGGAGAACTGGATCGCGCGCAGTTAGAGCATTGTGCGCGCCGGGTACTGGAGCTGATCCTGAAACTGGATTGATGCTGCGGGTAAATGCGGTACAGGAAAAACGACGTAAGCCGGGAAATCTTCTTGTGATTCCTAAAAACTTATGTTATGATAGCAGTATGTGATAAAAATGAGCAGCAGCCGAAGATTCTGCAGGCGGGATTCCATTCTGCAGGTTCTGTTGGCGGCTGCCGCAGGAACATGGAGGAGAATATATCATGGGATTTTTACAGGGAAAGACAGCTATTATTACAGGAGCAGGCCGTGCCGTTTTAAGTGACGGAAGATGCGGTTCCATCGGATATGGTATCGCGACTGCTTATGCAAAGGAAGGCGCAAACCTGGTTATCACTGGAAGAAATGTTAAAAAGCTGGAGGATGCAAAGGAAGAGTTAGAGCGTCTGTATGGTATCCGTGTTCTTGCGGTTCAGGCTGATGTGAATGCAGGAGCGGACAATGAGGCAGTTGTTGCCCACGTTGTAGAAGAGGCTGTAAAGGAGTTCGGCGGCATTGATGTTCTGATCAACAATGCGCAGGCATCCGCGTCCGGCGTACCGATCGCACAGCACACGACTGATCAGTTTAATCTGGCAATGTATTCCGGTCTGTATGCAGCGTTCTACTACATGAAGGCATGCTATCCGTATCTGGCAAAGTCACACGGCGCGGTTATCAACTTCGCTTCCGGAGCAGGTCTGTTCGGCAACTATGGCCAGTGTTCTTATGCGGCTGCAAAAGAGGGAATCCGCGGACTTTCCCGTGTCGCTGCAACTGAGTGGGCAAAAGATGGCATCAATGTCAATGTAATCTGCCCGTTAGCATGGACGGCTCAGTTGGAGCAGTTTGAAAAGGCATATCCAGAAGCGTTCAAGGCAAATGTTAAGACGCCGCCGGCAGGCCATTTTGGTGATGCGGAGCTGGAAATTGGACGTGTCTGCGTGCAGCTGGCATCTCCGGATTTCAAGTATATGAATGGTGAAACTATTACGCTGGAAGGCGGCATGGGCCAGAGACCGTAAGCTGTACGCGACCAGCCGGATGGTTTGTGCCCAAAACCGGTAAGCGGTCAGAAATGAAAACAGAAAAATACCGGAGCACTCTAGAGCGCTCCGGAAGAGAAAACAGGGATTTTTGCCGGAAAACCGGCGGAGATTCCTGCTTTTTGTTAGCGGATCAACGTAACGGCAATCGGTCAGCAAGTGTATTAAGCATCGCCCACAGCTGCATCTGCCTGTCGGAGAAGAACTGGCGCATTTCGCCGAATGCAGCGGAAACAAGAGCGCGGATGGTATCAAGTACAAGCTTCCTGTCATCAGAGGGAAGGAGCATGAGCTTACGGATCATCCGGAGAATTGTCTGCGATGGTACTTCTGTCAGAGCATCCATGCGTCCCATGCCGTTTCCGCCGAGCAGGTCGTAAAGCGTGTCAACAAACTGGTGCCTGGTTTCCGGATCCAGGCTGTAGATCCAGTGACTCAGTGCCTGATTGGTATAGCGGGAAATGGTATTGATTGACGCAATTTTGACAAATGCTCCGTTTTCAATCACCCAGGAATAAGGATCGTGCTGAAGGACAGAAAAAGCATCGCTTTTGACTACCGTATAGTCCGAATGCTGCTCCAGAATCAGGCCGACAAACGCGGACTGCGGGACTGTTTTCCGGATCCGTTTCCGGATAGTAAGAAATTCATGGCTGGTATAAACCTGCGGCAAAAAACCAGGGCCATCGTGGTTGAAGATAGTGACAATGCCGTCCTGAATGTAATCCGGGACATGCATGGCAGCGTAAACCGCGAGATTGCCGCCTTTGGAGTGACCGCCCAGATAGAAGGTATCCGAAAGCTCGTTCATAACCAGTTCCGTGTAGTTTTTTGCGGAAATCTGGGAGGGAAGCTCGTCGAGGAACGCGAGATTCAGATCCTCCTTCCAGCCGACTAATGAGTTGTCTGTGCCGCGGAAGGCGATATAAGAATGATGATCGTCAATCCGAAAGGTAATCGCGGCAAACTGTTCCTGGGTATTGGTATTAGTGGAAGCTGTGAAAAAACCGCCGCGTACCGAACCGAACCGCTTGGAAGCCGCAAGAAGCGCAAGTAATTTCTGGTCTTTTTCCGGGCTGAACAGACCGTCAGCAATGTCATCGCGGTATTCAGACGCATACCAGTCTCTGATTGTGCGGGAAAAATCTCTGCGGACGAAGGAGCTTCCGGAAAAATTCAGATAAGAAAGTTCACAGAAAATAAGGCTGTCCGTTTCCTGAAATGGAACTTCTTCAAATGTTTTGCCGCCGTATTCCTCTACATAAGTAATTATATTTCCCATACTGCTGCCTCCTGTTTCACAATCAGACTATGTTTGGTTCTGTAGATTTATTGTATGTGTTCAGAATGAATTCTGTCAAGAAAAAAATGGAAAAACGCAAATTGACCTGTTGAAAATATTGAAAATTGAACATTTACAGAGGGACAAATTGAGAGTACAATACGCTCAGCACGTGTGAAAGAATCATAAAAGAAACTGAGAGCTCGGTTTGCGCATAGTGTGAACCGGATCAAACACGCTCTGACATAACAGGAGGATATGACAATGGAAGAAAACAGATATCAGTTGAATAAACAGCTTGCGCAGATGCTGAAGGGCGGAGTTATTATGGATGTAACAACTCCGGAGCAGGCGCGGATTGCAGAAGCGGCCGGCGCGTGTGCGGTTATGGCGTTGGAGCGGATTCCGGCTGATATCCGCGCGGCAGGCGGTGTGTCCCGTATGAGTGACCCGAAAATGATTCGGGGGATTCAGGAGGCAGTGTCGATTCCGGTTATGGCAAAGTGCCGCATCGGACATTTTGTGGAGGCGCAGGTGCTCGAAGCAATTGAGATCGATTACATTGATGAGAGTGAAGTTTTATCCCCGGCAGACGATGTCTATCATATTGATAAGACAAAGTTCCGTGTCCCGTTTGTATGCGGCGCAAAAGATCTCGGAGAAGCACTGCGCCGGATCAATGAGGGCGCGTCTATGATCCGGACCAAAGGAGAACCGGGAACCGGAGATATTGTGCAGGCAGTTCGTCATATGCGGAAGATGAACAGTGAAATTGCAAGAATTGTTTCGATGAGAGAGGATGAGCTGTATGAAGCAGCGAAGGAGCTGCGTGTTCCATATGCGTTAGTGAAGCAGGTAAAAGATGAGGGCAGACTTCCGGTCGTTAATTTTGCGGCGGGTGGAGTTGCGACTCCGGCGGATGCGGCACTGATGATGCAGCTTGGTGCGGAAGGTGTGTTTGTTGGTTCTGGTATCTTTAAATCGGGCAATCCGGCAAAGCGTGCGGCTGCGATTGTAAAGGCAGTGACAAACTACCAGGACAGCAAGCTGATTGCGGGGCTTTCCGAGGATCTTGGCGAAGCAATGGTAGGTATTAATGAGCAGGAAATTGCGCTTCTGATGGCGGAAAGGGGTAAGTAAACGTGAAAATTGCGGTTCTTGCCGTGCAGGGCGCGTTTATCGAGCATGAAAAGCGGATGGAGCAGCTTGGTACGGAATGCGTGGAACTGAGACAGAAGGAAGATCTAAACCAGTCGTTTGACGGGCTGATTCTTCCGGGCGGTGAAAGTACGGTACAGGGAAAACTGCTTCGTGAGCTTGGCTTATTTGATGAGCTGAAGACACAGATTGAAAACGGACTTCCGGTGCTTGCCACCTGTGCAGGACTGATTCTTCTGGCAGAAACATTGAGCAATGATGAACATGTGTATTTCGGGACGCTGCCGGTTACGGTAAAGCGGAATGCGTACGGCAGACAGCTTGGCAGCTTTCATACGGTACAGGAGTTTAAGGGTGTAGGTGAGGTTCCGATGACGTTTATTCGTGCGCCGTATATTGAAACAGTTTCTGAGCAGGTTGAGGTTCTGGCAGAAGTTGATGGCATGATAGCCGCTGTCCAGTACAAAAATCAGCTTGCCATGTCATTT
>CAJMMH010000199.1 GCA_905214365.1 uncultured bacterium | reverse complement strand
CGCAGCCGACAGAGCCGCAGCCAACAGAAACGCAGCCGACAGAGCCGCAGCCAACAGAAACGCAGCCGACAGAGCCGCAGCCAACGGAAACGCAGCCGACTGAGCCGCAGCCGACAGAAACAGAAGCGCCGGTTGAGACGGAGGAATCGACCGAAGAGCCGACTGAGACCGAAGCTCCGACCGAGACGGTTCCGGCTGAAACCGAGCGGAACGCGGAGAATGTAAAGGCAATGATCGAGGCAGCGTCCGGCGGCGCAGTCGTTGATTTGCAGTACCAGGCATTTGGAGACAGTGGAATTGAAGTTGGATTTGCAATTGTTCAGAACGCGGATGGAAGCCGTTCCCTCTGGTTCAACAGTCCGGCAGGATCCACTCAGATGAGAGGCGGAATTGGAGATGCGTCCGGCAGCATTGTGAATATCGGTCTTGGACAGCAGTATTTGCTGACCGGCGGCGGTACGACGACTCTGTACCAGAGTGATGGAAATACCTGCTCAGAGTACGTATCCGATCTGCCCGGAAATCTGAATCCGGATCTGCTGACATTGAATAACGGTTCCCAGACCGGTTATCTGACCGTTGAAAACGGCGCATTGTGCGAGTATACCGCAGAGCAGGTTTCCAGAGAGCAGGTTGAGAAGCTGTCCGGCGGAAAGGATATCATGGATCTGCTGACGGCAACTGTCGGCGATTTGTCCAGTGCGTCCTTCTGGAATCGCGCGAATGGAATGATTCAGGTGGGACTGGCAGACGGAAGATATGTCAATCTGTATCGTGTCGGAGGCGGACTGTCACTGACCTCCGGAAGCCAGATAACGTCCGGTACTCCGGAAATTGCAGCGGGAACAGTAGCCGGGGCGATGACTTCACTTCCGGCAATTACGCCGCAGCCGCTGCCGACGCCGCTGACAGATGTGCAGGGAATCAGCGAAAATACGCCTGCTGTCTATGACATTGACGGAGATGGCGCGGATGATACCATTGTATGGTCCAGGGAGGCAAATGCGGATGGCACAATGACACTTGTACTCAATATCAACGGAGCGGAGTGTTACCGTACTTCTATGACTGCGGCAAACTATACCGTAGAGCTTTGCGATCTGGACTCTTCATCGGCAGGATATAATCTGGTGATTTACGGAACTGGAGGCCCGAACGGTGATTTCGTAGAGATCGGAACCGGCGCGTTCAATAAGACGATGAGTCTGACGATTGGTTCTACAGTTCTTCAGGGGCTAGGAACATTCCAGGGAATTGGTCTGAACGGCGGACACATTGTGTCTGATGTGTCCGGAGACGGAACTTTCACGCTGGCTCTGGCAAGCCCAGTTGCCGGTGTCAGCAGCAGTACGTACTATGTATCGGTTCCGTTCACGGCATACGGAGAAAAAACGGATGTGACGGAGTATGATATACCGGATCTGACCGGAGCCGGGACCATGACACTGGTTCGTGATGTTGATGCCTGCACCAGCCCGTCCATGGGCACGCAGGTCGATCCGATGCCGGCAGGAACCGGGATCGCGCCGAAAAAGCTGATCTATGCGGAAGGAATGTTCTTCGTATATGTCGAACCACAGGCGGCGTATCTGCCGGTGAATGGCGATCCGATGTATTGATTAAGAACGGATATGATTACAGCTGCCGTTTGCGCAGGCTGTGAACAGTAATAGTATATGACAGTCCGGGGGAAAAAGAACCTGACTGGAAAGAGATCTTATAACAGCAGGAGAATCTGCAGAAAATTTCTGGTACAGCAGCCAGGAGCGGCAGATTTCCTGCTGTTTTTGCGCAAATAGCTGCTGCAGAGCTGTGGTTATTGTTCACGGTAGGAATTTTCTGAATTGAAAATTTCGTTATTGTTTGAGCGCAGCGTGAACAGTAACGAGCTGTAGTTTCAGCGGGATGCGAAAACAGCAGCAGATGTTGGAAGTTGTGCATTTTAACAAGAAAAACGGCAATAAAAAATAAAAAATTGGTAAAACATAATTGGAAAAGAGGACTATAATGTAGGCGTAACAAGGAAAAGGAATTGTTACAAAAACTACTGTATCTACTTAACAGACCCGAAGAGAAAAGAGCCAGCTAAGCAATCAGTCATTTTGGAGGAAAAGATAAATGAATACTTTAAAAGCTGAGAAGAGAGAGTTGAGCACAAAGGCAAAGAAACTTAGACGGGAAGGATATGTAACCGGCAATGTATTCGGCAGAGAGATGAAGGAATCACTTCCAATCAAGCTGAACAAGTTTGAGGTGGACAAGATCCTGAAGGACAACGGCAAAGGAAGCCAGGTAATGCTTGAGGTTGATGGTCAGACCTATGATGCGCTGATCAAGGAGATTGATTTCAATGCTCTGAAGCATGAGGTGATCGAGATTGATTTCCAGGCACTGGTAAGCAATGAAAAGGTTCACTCTGTAGCTGAGATCTTCCTTCTGAATCATGAGAACCGCGGCGGCGGACTGGTTCAGCAGATTCTGCATGAGGTTGAATTCAAAGCGCTTCCGGCTGCATTGGTTGATAAAATTGAACTGGATGTCGGCAGTCTGAAGCTTGGTGATTCCATCAAGGTAAAGGATCTGGCAATTGCATCCAATCCGGATATTGAGTTGAAGACGGATCCGGAATCTACGATTGTTGTTGTAACTGAGGTTAAGAACAAAGAAGAGGATACTGCAGCAGATGATACGGAAGCTGAGGAAGCTGCAGAAACAACAAAGTAAAAAAGTCTGGCTTATCTGCCGGAACATAAAAAGTGAAAAGCAGAGTGCCGATGGAGCAGTTCCATCGGCACTCTGCTTTTGGGGCTTAAAAAGCTGCAGCTTAGCTATATCTTAGCTATATTTTTCTTATGTGCGCCCGGAAGCTCGTTGTGCCTGAAGTTGCGAGAGGATTTTTTGTCGGAGGTGTTTGAAGTTTTGAGGCGTACGCGGTGCGTACGTTGATAAACTTCAGGCACCTCCGGCGGAAAATCAGCCGCAACTTCAGGTACATAAGAGCTTTCGGGCGCACATCCTTTTTAAAGAAGACGGATTCCTGCGTCAGCAGCAGCCTTCCTGACTTCTTCCGGCCACAGCGAGCATTGAACCTCTCCGATATGTGCCTTGCGCAGGAAAAACATGCAGATCCGGGACTGACCGATTCCGCCGCCGATGGTAAATGGAAGCTCATCGTGAATCAGCGCCTTCTGGAACGGAAGCTCTGCGCGCTCCGGGCAGCCAGCCTTCTGCAGCTGGGACAGCAGGGCGTCGCGGTCAACACGGATTCCCATAGAGGAAAGCTCCAGAGCGATATCGAGAACCGGATAATATACCAGAATATCGGCATTCAGAGCCCAGTCGTCATAGTCCGGAGCGCGTCCGTCATGCCGTTCACCGTTGGAGAGCACATCGCCGATCTGCAGCAGGCAGACCGCCCCCTTTTCCCTGGTGATCAGATACTCACGCTCTTTCGGCGTACGGTCCGGATAGAGGTCAAGCAGCTCCTGCGTTGTGATAAAATAAATATCCTGCGGCAGAATTTCCTGGATATAATCATACTCAATCGCCATGTACATTTCTGTTTTCCGAAGCGTTTTGTAAATATCGCGGACCGCTTCTTTCAGCGTATCAAGCGTGCGCTGCTCTTTGGTAATGATCTTTTCCCAGTCCCACTGATCAACAAAAATGGAATGGATGTTGTCAGTGTCCTCATCGCGGCGGATCGCGTTCATATCGGTATATAAGCCTTCACCGGGAGCAAACCCGTATTCCTTCAGCGCGTAGCGCTTCCATTTTGCAAGCGAGTGAACAACCTCGGCCTGTCTGCCGTTCTGTTCGCGGATATCAAACGAAACCGGGCGCTCATAGCCGTTCAGGTTATCGTTGAGACCGGAGGACGGATCGACAAACAAAGGCGCAGAAACGCGCTGGAGATTCAGATGCCTGGTCAGCAGGCTCTGGAAGAAATCCTTGACGGTCTTAATTGCAACCTGCGTATCATGCAGGTTCAAGGCAGACTGATAATCTGCCGGAATAATCAGATGTTCCATGGATGTTCCGATTCCTTTCTGTAACTGCTGATATTTTGCAACCTGCTTCCGATGGAAGCAGGGAACTGCCTGATTTTTGGAAATCAATCCTGCGCCGCCTAGTCAGCGGGAGCCACCTCGCGGATCGTGCCGCCGCCGACAACCAGATCACCGTCATACAGAACCACGGCCTGGCCGCAGGTAATAGCCCGCTGCGGCTCATCAAAGCGGACATGAAGAAGTCCTTCGCTGTCCTGCCATGCGCTGGCTGGCTGTTCCTTCTGACGGTAGCGTACCTTGGCAGTGACACGGATCGGCTCAGGAATGGCCGCGCGGGAAATCAGGTTGACGCGGTCAGCGGTCAGCTCGCGGGAAAACAGATCCTCATTCGTTCCGAGCGTAACTGTATTAAATTTCGGATCCAGCCGGGTGACATAGGCTGGAGCGCCTAACGCGATGCCGAGTCCCTTGCGCTGCCCGATTGTATAGTGAATAATCCCCTTATGCGTTCCGAGATATTCGCCGTCCGTGCTGATATAACTTCCCGGAACTGCCTGTGTATGCGTGTAGCCTTCGATAAAGCGGGCATAGTCGCCGTCCGGGACAAAGCAGATATCCTGACTGTCGTGCTTGCGCGCATTGATAAACCCGTGCGCATCAGCAATTTCGCGTACCTGCGGCTTGGTCAGATGACCAAGCGGAAAACAGGTGTGGGCCAGCTGTTCCTGCGTGAGCATGTAAAGAACATAACTCTGATCCTTTTGCGGGTCAGCTGCCTTGGAGAGCAGGAAACGTCCGGATGCTTCATCGAATGAGATCTGTGCGTAATGACCGGTTGCGATACAGTCCATGCCAAGCTCGTGCATGCGGCGGTACAGCTTTTCAAACTTCAGGCAGCGGTTGCACTCAATACATGGATTCGGCGTCCGCCCAGCCTGATAGTCGGCAATAAACGGTTCGATGACAGCCTGGTTAAACTCATCCGAAAAATTAAAGACATAATAAGGCATGCCGAGCCGTTTGGAAACGGAGCGGGCATCTTCCACATCTTCTAGGGAACAGCAGCTCTTTTCCCGGTGAATCCCGATTTCTTCATTATGGAAGAGCTTCATCGTCACGCCGATACAGTCGTAACCATTCTGCTGCATAAGAAGAGCGGCGACTGAACTGTCCACGCCGCCGCTCATGGCAACAATTGCTTTTTTATTCATAATCAAAAACTCCTTTTTGGGCTTCCTTTATTATATCTGTATGAAAGAAACAGGTCAATCCCTGACGGAGTATTTTTCAAAAGGAACGTATCCGTTACTGTTCGAGCGCAGCGTGAACAGTAACATCATTAACAAATCAAGGAAGTCCCCTGCTTCAATTGCGAAGAGCAATAAGCAG
>CAJMMH010000198.1 GCA_905214365.1 uncultured bacterium | reverse complement strand
AATAAGGGAGAAGAAAAAGAACCCACAGATCGTTATATATTTAAGATGCAGCTGACAAAAGATCAGGTAAGCAATCTGGCGACAGAACCGATTACAGTTGATGTTTCCTATTTCGTCAAATCAGATAAGCAGCTTGAAGAGCTGGGAAATCAGGCACAGTATGCTAACTATAAGGTGATACTGACCGCGCATTTTGCAAATAAATCTGAAACCGCTCTTATAGAGGATGCATCAGACTACATAATCTACACGAACGCGAAGTTCTATAACGGCATTATTTCAACGAGAGATTTTGACGGAAATTCAGAGCAGTAATTTTCAAACACGCTCTAGCCCTGGCCCGGCAACCGGCATTCTGAAAGACAGATGACTTGACATATCCGGGGAAAACATGATATAGTCGTTGAGTCGAAAAGAAAAGGATGGTTGAACATGGCAAAACAAACAGCGTACAATGCTGACAGTATTACAGTCTTAGAGGGCCTTGAGGCAGTCAGGAAGCGCCCCGGTATGTATATCGGAAGCGTTTCCGCCTCCGGACTGAATCATTTGATTTATGAAATTGTTGACAATGCGGTCGATGAGCATCTTGCCGGCTTCTGCAGCCGGATTGAGGTTACGCTTGAAGCGGACGGCTCAGCGACTATAACAGATAATGGCCGGGGAATCCCGGTTGACCGCCACAAGCTTGGTGTTTCCGCGGAGCGTATTATTTTTACAACGCTTCATGCGGGTGGAAAGTTTGATAATAACGCGTATAAGACAAGCGGAGGCCTTCATGGTGTTGGATCCTCCGTTGTCAATGCGCTTTCCGCGTGGTTAAAGATCCGGATCAGCAAGGATGGAAAGGTATATGCCGACAGCTATGAGCGCGGTAAGCCGACCACAGAGCTGAAGAACGGCCTGCTGCCGAAGGTTGGAAAATCCGAGGACAGCGGAACCAGCGTTACGTTCCTGCCGGATGATCAGATTTTTGAAAAAACGAGATTTCACGCGCAGCCGATTATGAGCCGTCTCCATGAAACCGCTTATCTGAATCCGGGACTGGAAATTGTATTTCACAATTGCCGGGAAGGCGAAGAGGAAACCGTGACGTATCTGGAGAAGGAAGGAATTTCCGCGTATATCCGGGAACTGAACCGCGGAAAAGAGCCAGTTCACGACGTGATCCGTTTTCAGGGAAAAAGCGACGGCATTGAGGTGGAGGTTGCGTTCCAGTTTGTCGATACCTTTGAGGAAAAGCTGCTTGGATACTGCAATAACATCTACAATTCCGACGGAGGAACCCATCTGACCGGATTTAAAACGCGCTTTACGCAGGAGATCAATGCGTATGCGAAGGAGCTTGGAATTTTAAAGGATCCCAACAAGTTTACCGGTCCGGATACCCGCTGCGGCATGACGGCAGTGGTTGCGATTAAGCATCCGGATCCGCTATTTGAGGGACAGACTAAGACAAAGCTTGGCAGCCAGGACGCGGCAAAGGCGGTGAATACGGTAACCGGTGAGCAGCTGGAACTTTATTTTGACAAGAACCTGGAGGTGCTGAAGGCAATTATCGGCTGTGCGGAAAAGTCAGCGAAGATCCGCCGCGCGGAGGAAAAGGCAAAGTCCAATCTGCTTTCCAAGCAGAAATATTCCTTTGACGGAAACGGAAAGCTGGCAAACTGCGAGAGCCGTGATGCGCAGAAGTGCGAGATCTTTATCGTAGAGGGAGATTCTGCAGGCGGTTCCGCCAAGATGGCCCGCGACCGCCGTTGTCAGGCGATTATGCCGATCCGGGGAAAGATTCTGAATGTAGAAAAGGCTTCCATTGATAAGGTACTGGCCAATGCGGAGATCAAGTCGATGGTGCAGGCGTTCGGCTGCGGATTTTCAGAAGGCTATGGCAATGATTTTGATATTACGAAGCTTCGGTATGATAAGATTATTATTATGGCCGATGCCGATGTGGACGGTGAGCATATCAGCACGCTTCTTCTGACATTTTTCTACCGGTTTATGCCGGAACTGATTCAGGAAGGGCATGTGTATATTGCGATGCCGCCGCTTTATAAGGCGATTCCGCAGCGCGGCGCGCAGGAATATCTGTACGATGACACGGAGCTAGAGCGTTATCGGAAGACACATAAAAACTTTACGCTGCAGCGCTATAAGGGACTTGGAGAAATGGATGCGTCCCAGCTGTGGGAAACAACGCTCAATCCGGAGACCCGCTGCCTGAAACGGGTAGAAATTGAGGACGGCCGGATGGCAAACGAGATGACAGAGGTGCTGATGGGAAGCGACGTGGAGCCGAGACGGGACTTTATCCATCGTCACGCAAGAGAAGCACAGCTTGACGTATAAGGAGAATATATTTGAATGGCTGAAACGATATTGACAACCGAGTATTCTGCGGAAATGCAGAAGTCTTATATTAATTATTCCATGTCCGTAATTACTTCAAGAGCAGTTCCGGACATCAGGGACGGCTTAAAGCCGGTGCAGCGCCGCGTACTGTACGCGATGAATGAGCTCGGTCTGAATGCGGATAAGCCGCACCGGAAATCGGCGCGTATTGTCGGCGACGCGATGGGTAAATACCATCCGCACGGCGATTCGTCGATCTACGAGGCGTTAGTCGTCCTGTCTCAGGATTTTAAAAAAGGAATGGCGTTAGTTGACGGCCACGGAAATTTCGGCTCGATTGAGGGAGACGGCGCGGCTGCCATGCGATATACAGAGGCACGGCTGAAGAAGTTCACACAGGACGTGTACCTCGCGGATCTGGATAAGCAGGTTGTTGATTTTATTCCGAATTTTGATGAAACAGAGAAGGAGCCGGAGGTGCTTCCGGTCCGGATTCCCAATTTTTTGGTCAATGGTTCCGATGGAATTGCGGTTGGCATGACAACGAGCACACCGCCGCACAATCTGGCGGAAATCATCGATGCGATGGAGCTTCTGATGGACCGTCCGGAGGTGACGACGGAGGAGCTGCTTGAAGTTGTCAAGGGACCGGATTTCCCGACTGGAGGTATTGTAACCAATCAGGACGATCTGCTGGAGATTTACAAGACCGGGCGCGGACGCATTAAGCTGCGCGGAAGGGCTGTGATTGTACCGGCGGCAAAGAAGTCGGAGCGAGACTGCATTGTAATTTCGGAAATTCCGTACACCATGATCGGCGCGAATATCGGCAAATTTCTGTCGGATGTGGTTTCGCTTGCGGAGAGCAAGAAGCTGCCGGATATTGTCGATGTGTCGAATCAGTCGTCAAAGGAAGGCATTAAAATTGTTGTTGAGCTGCGTAAGGGCGCGGACGCGGAGCAGACGCTTCAGGGAATTCTGAAAAAAACCAAGCTGGAGGATACGTTCGGCGTCAACATGCTTGCGATTGTGGACGGCCGGCCGGAGGTGCTCGGCCTGAAGGCGATTCTGCAGCATCATCTGAAGTTCCAGATTGAAATTAACACCAGAAAGTATACAACGCTTCTGGAACGGGAGAGAAACCGCAGGGAAATCCAGGAGGGACTGATCCGCGCAGTTGATGTAATTGATCTTATCATCGAGATTATCCGCGGCAGCAAGACACTGAAAATGGCGAAGGCATGTCTGGTGGACGGGACAACGGAAGGAATTTCGTTCCGTACGGAGAAGTCAAGAAAGCAGGCGGCAGCGCTTCGTTTTACGGAGAATCAGGCAACGGCAATTCTGGAGCTGCGGCTGTCCAAGCTGATTGGCTTAGAGATCATGGCTCTGCAGGAGGATTACGCGAAGACGCTGCAGAAGATTGCTTCCTATGAAAAGATTCTTGGAAGCCGCGCGGCAATGCTGCGCGCGATCCGGAAGGATCTGGAGTCAATCCGGAAAAATTATGCGGCACCGCGTCGGACGGAAATTACCAATATGAAGGAAGCGGTTTATGTAGAAGCTCCGGCACAGGTATCCGATGTTGTGTTTGTAATGAATCGGTTTGGCTATGGAAAAACAGTTGACCGCGCGGTCTTTGACCGGAATGAAACGCAGATCCGTGAGGAAAGCACTGTCTGTATCCCGTGCAGAAGCAATGAAAAGCTGTATTTGTTCACAAAGGAAGGGTATCTGCATCAGCTGAAGCTGTCGGATGTACCGGCAGGAAAGCCAAAGGATAAGGGAGTGCCGATTGATAACCTGTGTAATTACGACAGCGCGAAGGAAACGGTGCTCCAGATTCTTGTATGGGAACAGATCCGCACCGGATGTCTGGTATTCGCAACGGCAAACGGGCTGGTGAAGCAGATGGCAGCCGCTGAGCTTGATACAGTAAAGCGGACAGTTGCGGCAACAAAGCTGCAGCCGGACGATGAGCTGATTGCGGTAGAGCCGGCAGCCGGCCGGCCGTACGCGGCGGCAGTCAGCGACGCAAAACGCGCGCTGCGCTTCCGGACAGATGAGATTCCGGCACAGCGCAAAAACGCGGCCGGGGCACGCGCATTTCGGCTGGAGGACGGCGAAAAGCTGACCGGCTTTTACCTGCTTAGCGAGAAGGAAAAGCAGTTTTTTGAGGGCGGCAGAAAGAAAACAGATCTGGGGGCGCTTCCGCTTCGCCGGCGGGACGGCAAACCGGAGCAGCTGAACTGATATACTCTCGCAAACTCAGGTACATAAGAGACTCTGAGAGTACATATTAAGCAGTCGGAGGACAGGATGAAAAAGCAGGCTGAGAACAAAAGAAAATACCTTGTAGATGATTTTGACACATCCGGACGGTACGATGATTACCGAAGCAGATTGGAAGAAACGGAGCGCCTGAAGCAGTTCCGCGCCAGAAAAGAAAAAGAGCTTCAGCGCAGAAAGCGAAACCGCCGTCTGCGTCGCCTGCTGATTGCCGCAGCGGCGGTGCTTGTCCTGCTCTGCGGCATTGTGTGGGCGGTAAACGCGCTGATTCCGCAGTTTGAAAATGTGCTTGCCGGAGCCGGAGAACGGGTGACCGCAGTTGTCAGTCACCTGACCGGGAGCAAAGATAAGGAAACAGAAGCGGAAACAGAGCTGCAGACGGAGCCGGAACCGACAGAGTCTGAAAGCGAAGAACTGACCACAGAAGAGCCAACGACCGAGGAGGTGACCACGGAGGAACCGACGACGGAAGAGCCGACCAAAGCGGTCGATCCGCGCGAGGATGTATGGACGCACTATACGAATATGTTCCTGGTTGCCAATACAGACAGTTATCTCAATGTCCGCGATCAGCCGACTCAGGACGGTATGATCATCGGAAAGCTGGTAAAGTATGCCGGCGGAAATGTCGTGGAGGATCTTCAGAACGGCTGGTTCCATATCACTTCCGGCGGAATTGACGGATATGTCGCGTCTGAGTACTGTCTGACCGGCGAGGAAGCAAAGCAAGTTGCGTTAGAGCACTGCATTGAGATGGTTGAGGTAACAGCGGAGCGGCTGAATGTCCGTACC
>CAJMMH010000197.1 GCA_905214365.1 uncultured bacterium | reverse complement strand
CTGGATTCCATTCAGGAACGTCATAAACATGAAAATGCGGAAATACGATACCGCGAACTGCTCATACAGCTCGTCTCCGCTTCCGAACAATGCCGTGATCTGCCGCGGGAACAGCTGGAATCCGGCAAACGCAATGACCGCAATGGCCGTTGCAGCCGCTGCGGCAATCCGATAGGTCTTTTTCACGCGGTGATAATTGGCCGCGCCGTAATTGTAGCCGATGATCGGCTGCGCGCCCTGGGAAATGCCGATTACAATCGCCATAAATACCATGTTGACCTTAGAGCCAACGCCAACAACAGCGAGCGGAATATCGCTTCCATAAATGGACAGCGCGCCGTAATGGCGAAGCACATTGTTCATCGTGATCTGCGTCACAAAGATCGCGAGCTGATTGAAGCAGGCTGCCGCGCCGAGCGCAGCAATCATCCGGACATAATGCAGCTTCGGAATGTAGTCTTCCCACGTCAGGGAAACCGTATGGAAATGCGGAAGGTAGCCAAGTATCAAAAACGCGGAAAAAATCTGCCCGATCACAGTTGCCCACGCGGCTCCTGCAATGCCCCAGTCAAAAACAAAGATAAACAGAGGGTCAAGAATTGTATTAATAATTGCTCCGGACAATGCCGCTAACATGGAGAACATCGGCTTTCCATCCGCGCGGACCAGGTGGCTTCCGCCGGTTGTCAGCACAAAGAACGGCATGCCGATCGCCGTAATTCCAACATACGTAACCGCGTAATCCATTACATCCGGCGTCGCGCCGAACGCAGTAATCAGAGGACGCAGGAAAATCCGGGACAGCAGGGCAATCACAAGGCCTGAAATGATCAGACTTCCGAACGCGGAACCTGCGATATGCTTTGCCGTGTCCTCATTCTTTTTCCCCATTTCCAGATTAAAATTGGACGCGCCGCCGATTCCAATCAGCAGCCCGACCGCCGTTGCGAGCGTTGTCAGCGGAAACGCAACATTGGTAGCCGCATTTCCATAGAGGCCGACGCCCTGACCGATAAAAATCTGGTCAACAATATTATACAGCGCCGACACTAGCATACTGATGATAGACGGCACAGCGAACTTGACCAACAGGCCTCCAAGCGGCGCCATGCCAAGCGGATTTTCTTTTTTTGCTTTTGCTGATTCCATGTATTACCATCCCTTTCTTTCCTTTGTATCCTGCAGAAAGCCTTTTTCAAACATGCTCTGGTTTTATTTTCCGTACTGATACCGTTTCCTGCGGTCTTCTTCCTTTTGGATTTCTTCAATTGCCTCATGGCGGTACTTTTTATTTTTCGCGACGTTATCAATGTTAAAGACAACTCCAAATTCAATCAGCAGGAATACAACCGAAGCGCCTCCATAGCTGATAAACGGGAGCGTGACTCCAGTTGTCGGAAACCAGTTCGCTACAACCATAACGTTTAAAATTGTCTGTACCGCAATCTGCGCAAACACACCCACGCAGAAAATCTTTCCTTCGATATCACAGGCATTGCGCGCGATTTTTACAATCTGAACCACCAGATAGCCGAACAGAAACAGCAGCAGACAGCCGCCGAATACGCCAAGCTCCTCGCAGATAATCGCAAGAATATAGTCCGTATACGGCTCAGACAGCTTGAACTTGACAAGGCTCTGTCCCAGTCCCTTTCCCCAGAAGCCTCCCGCGCCGATCGCGTACAGTGCCTGCTGCGCCTGCAGTCCCTGCGACGCCGCATACTGATCCGGGTGCATAAACGCACGGATACGCGTGATACGGAAATTCTCATTGGGAGATACCGGAACAACAAATTCAATCACCAGCAGCGCGAGCGCGACAAACACGGCGATAACCGCAATTGAAATAAGATAGCTTTTACACTTTTTCTTGCTGACTAAAAACATGACATAACAAATGCCGAGAACAATCACGGCGGTACTCATGTTGTCGGAAATAAAAAGAAGCATTAATGCGATGACGGAGGCAAGAAACCAGGCAAGCCAGCGGTATTTGCGGATATTGAACCCGATTTTCTTTACATACCACGCGAAAAATACCATCAGAAACAGCTTGACAGGCTCCGCTGCCTGGAACTGAACCGGTCCAAGACGGATCCAACGGACCGCTCCCTTCGCGCCGTGGCCGAACGGAATCAGCATAAGCAGAAGAAGGACAGCAAGCGGATAACCGGCAAAACCGATCTTCACCCAGAAGTGATAATTAATTCTGGAAACAAACAGCATTGCCAGAATCCCGATCGCTGCAAAAATGCCCTGACGCTGCACATAATACGCAGATGGGAATCCCATATTGGTTGCAGAATAGTAGCTTGCGCTGTAAATCATGATCAGGCCGAATACACACAGAAACAGAATCGCGAAAAACAGATTGTAATTGATCGGCCCCTTTACCCAGATGTCCGACCAGAATTTTTTTTTCTTTTTAACAACTGCCATGAATCCAGTCCCTTCCTGCCTTTTTTGACGAATGATACTATTCTACTCTTTTTTCCAGTTCTTTTCAATCCCCTTTCCGCGGATTTTCAGATTTTGGGCAAACGAACAAGAACAAACCAGCTGTCTGCAGACCGTTTATTCCTTATGGCTGCCTGTGCCTGGTTCTGTTTCTATCTTCTGCAGCGGAACTGCCGGAAGCTGTACGGTAAAACAGCTTCCTGTTCCTAATGTACTCGACAGCGTAATGATGCCGCCGTAATAGCCGACAATATGCTTGACAATAGCAAGGCCCAGACCGGTTCCGCTGATGCGTTTGCTCCGTCCCTTATCCGCACGGAAGAACCGCTCAAATACACGCGGCTGATCCTCTGCGGAAATGCCGATTCCGGTATCCTCGACCCGGATATAAAGTGTATCGCTGTCTTTCCGGATCTCTACGGAGACACTTCCGCCCGGACGGTTGTACTTGACCGCGTTGCTGATCAGATTGGAAAGGATTTCCTCCAGATGCTTCTGACTCATATATGCTTCCACCGGCGCGCAGTCCAGATGAATGGTCACCTGTGCCTCGTCCGCCACCGGCTGAATCGCTTTAATGACATCCTCCGCGATCAGGTAGACCCGCAGGTTTGCCATGTTCGGCGTACTTTCTTTTGTTTCCAGCCGGGAAATCATCAGAATATCATTAACCAGATCGGTCATTCCGTTTACTTCCCGGTGAATCCGCTCCAGGAACTCGTTCTGCATCGCCGGATCTGCCGCCATCCCGCTCTGAAGAAGCTCCGTATAGCCGCGGATCGCCGTCAGCGGCGTCTTCAGCTCATGTGACGCATTGCTGAAAAATTCCTGCCGTACCTGCTTTTCCTTCTCCAGCTTCTGCAGATAATCCCGGACATTCTTAGACATACTTGTCGTCGTATCCGCAATAACATTGAGTTCCCGGTACGGAAAGGTCCGGAAATGAAAAACCTTCCCTTCCGCGCCGAAGCCGGACATTTCTTTGGATATTTCCATCAGCGGATCGGTAATTGAACGTGCCAGCCGGTTTGTCAGAAAGACAGCGAGAAAAAGCGCTGCCAGCGCACTGAAGATAAATACCTGCACAGTCATGGCAAGTACCTGTCCAAGTGCCGCGCTCTCCAGTGCCAGACGCAGAAAATCCCCGTGCTCCGGCGAATACAGCGCAACATAAAACATGGATGTCACAAACGTATCGGAGGAACGGTTCTCATATCCGACCCCCTTCCGCTTTGCTTCCTGGATTTCCGGGCGGGCAAGATGATTCTCCATCGTCTGTACATTGCTGACATTCGTATCTGCAAGCACCGTTCCGTCCGCGGCAATCAGAGTAATCCGGTATTTCCTCTCCATTGCCTGCCGGTACTGCAAAAGCTGCGCGCCGGTATCCTTGTCCCGGTCCAGCGATACATCAATCACCTGAAGAACATCAACCATCTCTTCCTGGATTTCCCGCCGGAACTGCCGGTAGCAGACCATGCCGGAAATTACGCCGCTGATCAAAAGCGCTACAATCAGCACAATACAGGTTCGTTTGATAATTGCCGCTTTCATACATTTTCCCTTTCTTCCGTTTTCACGGACCCTGTGCTATAATATAGGAAAAAAGGCATCGAAATACGCCGCGCTCCTGCCAAAGCAGGATGATCCAGTGGCCGCCTTTCGATGCCTTTTCGTTTCTTTCTAAGCTGACCGGAGAGCGATTCCGCGGCTTGACTGCGATTTGCCAGTCTGCGTGGAATAAGTTCCAATCAGAGACTCAGAGAAGCCGTACGTTCTGCAGAGAACCAGTCTCATGGAACTGTGTCCACTCGCAGATATTGACCGCGTGATCGCCGATCCGCTCCAGATACTTTGCGATCATCAGATAATCAATGCAGTAATCTGCCGATACAGTTCCTGCCTTCAGATCATTGATGATATCCTCCTTAACCTGATTAAACAGATTATCAACCACATCATCTCTTGCAATAATTTCCTGCGCGCTGTCAACGTCCATTGCAATAAACGCTTCTACCGCGTCATGTACCATCCCTCTCGCCGCGTCCGCCATCTGCGGAATATGCTGGATCATGCGGCTGCGCTGCTCTCCGGCCTTCTCCGCCTTCTCATCCATCGCGAAGAGACGAAGAACCAGCTCCGCAATATCCGCCGCGTGATCGCCGATCCGCTCCATGTCCGTAACTACCTTCAGCGCAGTTGAAATGATCCGCAGATCCTTCGCAACCGGCTGCTGGCGCAGAATCAGGGACAGACTCTTTGTCTCGATTGACTTTTCCATGTCGTTGACCGTGCGGTCTCCGGCGATAACTGCCTTTGCCGCTTCGCCGTCCCGGCTGCGGAACGCGTCAATGACTCTGCCGATCGCTTCATCTACCTGCTTGGCCATTGTGATTAGCTGCCCGTTCAGCTCATTTAACTCCTGCTCAAAAAATACTCTTGCCGCCGCCATTTTGCTGCCTCCTATACTTTACACAATTTTTCCGGGATTGTAAACCCGTTTGTTCCTGATTCCACATGCGTCAGCCGAAACGTCCGGTAATGTAATCTTCAGTTCTCTTGTCATGCGGATGCGCGAACATCTGCTCTGTCGGAGAAAACTCAATCAGCTCTCCCAACAAAAAGAACGCGGTTTCGTCTGCAATTCTTGCTGCCTGCTGCATGTTATGTGTTACAATGATAACAGTATATTTATCCTTCAGCTCCTGCATCAGATCCTCAATCTTCAGTGTGGAAATCGGGTCAAGCGCGGAAGTCGGCTCATCCATCAGCAGTACCTCCGGCTCTACAGCAAGCGCTCTGGCGATGCAGAGACGCTGCTGCTGGCCGCCGGACAGCCCGAGCGCCGGTTTCTTCAGACGATCCTTGACCTCATCGTAAATTGCCGCTCCCTTCAGGCTGCGGATAACAATTTCGTCCAGCGCGTCCCGGTTTTTGATTCCATGGATTCTTGGTCCATAGGCAATGTTGTCGTAAATGCTCATCGGAAATGGATTCGGCTGCTGGAATACCATGCCGACCTTCTTTCTCAGCAGTGTCGGATCCACCGCCG
>CAJMMH010000196.1 GCA_905214365.1 uncultured bacterium | reverse complement strand
GCGGCCTGCCCTTCGTGAACGGGCAAGCCGCTTGCAGAGTTCTCCGATGCACTGGATCTGGACCGCCTTTACCTTTCCAATCCCGCGGATTCTGCGAAGCTGCACATGGCTCATTTCCGTCAGCGCGGAAAGACCTCCCATAGCCAGAAGGCGGGAGGCTAGCGCAACCGAATTTTCACCAACCGTGCCCGTCCGCAGAATCACCGCTAAAAGCTCGGCATCGTTCAGTACTGACGGACCGCCCTGCAGGCATCGCTCATAGGGGCGCAGGGAATCCGGCATTTCGTTTGATCGTATTTGCTGTGTCATTGTTGATTCCGGTATCTCCAGGCACCAGAAAACAGCAGAATCCGGCCGGTTAAAAGATACCGGCTGAACACATGCCTATATTTTAGCACAAACGATTGATAAAGTATAGCATGAAATTTCTGATATTTTCGCTCCGCTTCGACATTGCTGTTTATGTGTCGCTCGAACAGGAATGGATTTTGCCAGTGCTTCGCACACAGAATCGGCAAAATGGCACAGCTGAAAGGTTCGGTGAAAAATGGAAACCGGCGGATATCCGGAACTGCAGTCCCAGGGATATCCGCCGGTTTCCGGCAGTTTGCTGCCTTCCGTGCCGGATTGTACTGCGGTGAAAAAAGATTCGATCACGGAAACAATCCACCGCAGACAGAAAATTCTGTAAGCAAAATGTTTTAAGAGACTGATACCAGTCCTGCGTCAACCATCTTCTGAAGGGAAAGCATCATGCCATATTTTGCATGATACCAGGTCAGTCCTCCCTGATAGTATGCGGCATACGGAGGCTTTAACGGACCATCCGCGCTCATTTCAATGGAGGAACCCTGAACAAATGCGCCCGCTGCCATAATGACCGGCGCGTCATATCCCGGCATATCCCATGGTTCCGGCGTGACATGGCTGTCAACTGGCGCTGCCGCCTGGATTCCCTGGCAGAACGCGATCAGTCCTTCCGGCTTTCCAAAGGTGATTGCCTGAATGATATCATATCTCGGCTCGGTCGCGTCCGGAATTACCGGAAAACCAAGTGATTCATAGATGCCGGCCGCAAAGATTGCGCCCTTCAGCGCACCCGCTACAACCGTTGGCGCAAGGAAAAAGCCCTGGAAGAAGCTCGGAAGCACACCAAGAGACGCGCCTACCTCCTGTCCGAGTCCCGGCGCGCTTAGCCGATATGCGCACTGCTCAACGCAAGCTGCCGTTCCGCAGATGTAACCACCAATCGGAGCCAGTCCGCCGCCCGGATTCTTAATCAGCGAACCGACAACCATATCTGCGCCGACATCCGACGGCTCAATGGTCTCTACGAACTCGCCGTAGCAGTTATCCACCATACAGATAATTCCAGGCTTGATAGACTTAATAAAGGAAATCAGCTCTCCGATCCGTTCCACGGAAAGGGTACGTCTGGTTTCGTAGCCTTTGGAACGCTGGATCGTTACCAGCTTTGTTTTCTCGTTGATTGCCGCGCGGATGCCATCCCAGTCAAATTCACCATCCGGAAGCAGATTTACCTGGCGGTAGCTGATGCCATACTCCTTCAGGGAGCCGACAGACGGACGGATTCCGATTACTTCCTCCAGTGTGTCATACGGCTTGCCGACCGGAGACAGCAGCTCGTCTCCCGGACGCAGGTTTGCGGAAAGTGCAACCGCAAGCGCATGGGTTCCGCAGGTGATCTGCGGACGGACAAGAGCCGCTTCTGTATGGAAGGTATCCGCATAAACGTGCTCTAACGTTTCTCTTCCCATATCGTTATAGCCATATCCGGTTGTCGCCGCAAAGTGAATATCACTGACCCGGTTC
Source organism: uncultured bacterium (assembly GCA_905214365.1). Lineage (GTDB taxonomy): Bacteria > Bacillota > Clostridia > Lachnospirales > Lachnospiraceae > Anthropogastromicrobium. The sequence continues at coordinate 3,688 of CAJMMH010000196.1, read as the reverse complement.
TTCTGCATCGCTGCAAGCACCTTCATCTGGTTCTGCTCGGCGATCGCATCAATCGCCGCAAAACGATCCCTCAGCCCGTCCAGAATCCGGCTGCAGTACTGGTATACTGGAGCGCTTACGCCCATTGACTGATACTGTTCATTTAATGAAATCATAATTTCTCCATTTCTATTTCATGTGCTCTCGGAATCTTTTTGTGCTTGATTTTACAAGAAGATTTTTTGTCAGATGTGTTCAAATTTTTGAGGCGTACGCGGTGCGTACGTTGATAAAATTTGAGCGCGGCTGGCGGAAAATCAGCCGTAAAAGCAAGTGCGGAAAAGACTCCGAGAGTACATTTTCTCTTGTATTTCATTCCTAATTTCGCTGCTGCTCCATGACTGAAACAGACATTCTTTCCGCGCTGCTGCCGGTGCATTTCGCTGCTTGCTCCTGTTGACATCCCTCTTTCTGATATGCCTGCACCATTCGCTCCAACGCTTCATCCTCGCTCAACGTGTCAAGATCAATCCATGTGATGTCTCTCTCTCGCTTAAACCAGGTCAACTGTCGCTTGGCAAAGTGTCTCGTATCTTTTTTGATCAGCTCCACGGTATCTTCCAGTGAAAGCTCACCATCCAGCCACGCCAACAGCTCTTTATAACCGATTCCCTGCATGGAAACATAACTTCTGTCGTATCCCATTTCTTTCAGCCGGCGCACTTCCTCCACCAGTCCCGCGTCCATCATCTGATCCACACGCCGATTAATCCGATCATACAGCACGGCCCGGTTGCGGTTCAGGACAAAATAGGAAAAATCATAGGGAGAAGACCGCTGCCGCTCCTGCTCATTGTGCTCAGAAATCCGTTTCCCGGTCAGATGATAATACTCCAGCGCACGGATCAGCCGCTTGCGGTTATGACAGTGAATCGCTTCAGCCGATGCCGGATCAACGTCTGCAACCATACGGTGCAGTTCTTCGTCGCCCTTTTCCTCTGCCAGCTTCTCCAGCATCTCCCGGTAAGAAGTGTCTTCGCAGGTATCTTCAAAGTCAATATCGTACAGCAGCGCCTGAATATAAAAACCGGTTCCGCCGGTGACAATCGGAATATGACCGTTGGCATAAATCGCATTCATTGCTTCCTTTGCCATCTGCTGAAACCGCACCACATGAAACGATTCCGACGGCTCCAGTACATCAATCAAATGATGCGGAATCCCTTCCATTTCCTGTGGCATAATCTTTGCCGACCCGATATCCATATGCCGGTATACCTGCATCGAATCTGCGCTGATGATTTCGCCTCCGATCCGGCGGGCAAGGCGTAATGACAAATCAGTTTTTCCAACTGCCGTCGGACCGGTCAGTATGATTAGTGGTTTTTTCACATCGAATCCTTTCTGTCAGACAATCCGCTTGAACTTCTTTTCCAGCTCATAACGGCTCATGGAAATGATCGTTGGACGACCGTGCGGGCAGGCGTATGGATTTTCCAGTGTCAGAAGCTGACTGATCAGCGCGTCTGCCTCCTGGAAAGTGATTTTCTGATTTCCCTTGATTGCTGCCTTGCAGGCCATGGTTGCCAGCCTGTGCGCGACCATTTCGCCTGCTTTTCCGCGGCTGCAGTCCTGCAGGCTGGAAACCAGATCCAGAAACGCTTCCTTCTCATCAATTCCATACAGATTGGCCGGCACCGAGCAAAGCGCGTACTCATTTCCGCCATACGCCTCAATCTCGTAGCCCATATCCTCCAGCACCTGACGGTACTCTTTCAGCATACTCTCTTCCACTGGAGCAAGCGTAACCATAATCGCGGGACTTAACATCTGAGACAGCCGTTCACGCTTGCGGTATCCGGCCATCAGCCGTTCATACAATACTTTCTCATGCGCGGCATGCTGATCCATAATATAAAGCTTATCCTCATACTGAATCAGCCAGTACGTATCAAACAGCTGACCGATCAGCTTATGGTGGCGGACTGCTTCCGGCGACAGCAGCGGATACGAAGAATCAGTATCTGCCTCTGCGGTGGTTTCCCGTCCGGTTCCATCCGCAGGCTGTATTGTCCTTGCTTCTTCCTGCAGCGGCGGCTCTTTTTGCATTCCGGTTTCCTGCTGCACCACTTTCACTGACGGTTCCCGGTTATCCGGCTTTGGAACTGCATTCTGCCATAAGGCTTCAATCCCTCCTGCGGAGCCAGAACTGTTTCCGGGCTCTGCCTGTCCAATCCGCCGGTGAATCCCAGACGGTTCCAGCGGCTCAACCAAAGCTGTCGGCTTTGAAGAATCTGCGGTTTTGGCAGACACACTTCCCTGCAAACCAGATTGATGGCTTTCATCCAAGCCATCTGCCCCTGGCGTACCAATACCTGAAGAACTCGATTCTCTCACCCGCAATGCTTCCTGCGCGGTCGGGTAAGAACGTCCGGGTGCAGGTTTGGGCGCAGTATAAGCCGGACGGCCGGATGTGGATGGAAGGATTTCCTCCTGAGCCTGTTTACGCAGCGTTTCAAATGGCTCCGGTCCCTTCGGAACTGCTTCTTTTTTCTCTTTTTCTTCACTCAGTCCAACATCCGGAATCAATGGCTTCCCATGCAGACAGTTTTCAATCACCGATACCAGCTGTTGATAAATCTCTTCCTCACGCCGGAAGCGAAGCTCCATCTTTGCCGGATGGACATTGACGTCGATCAGCTCTGGATCAATGGTCAGATACAATGCAGTAAACGGGTAGCGATGCTGCATCATAAACGATTTATAACCGGTTTCAATTGCCTTTGCGATCAGCGCGCTCTTTACAAAGCGCCCATTAATAAAGTAATTTTCAAAGCTGCGGTTCCCGCGGGAGATAATCGGCTTTCCCAGATACCCTTTCACGTGAAACAGCTCTGTCTGAACTTCAATTTCAAGCAGGTTGGAGGCAATCTCCCGGCCATAAATGGTATAAATCAGGTCATGAAGCCTCCCGTTTCCGGTCGTATACAGCTTGTTCTGTCCGTTATTGATAAAACGGACCGACAGATCCGGTCTTGAAAGCGCCATATTCTCCATCAGCTGCGCAATATGGCTTCCTTCCGTTGCCGCAGTTTTTAAAAATTTCCGTCGGGCCGGTACATGACCAAACAAATTGCGGACAAGAATCGTCGTTCCATCCGGTGCTCCGATCTCCTGCATTTGCTTTTCTTCGCCGTCTTCAATCTGATAAGACACACCAAGCATCGTCTGTGCTGGTTTGGTAATCATTTCCACCTGCGCGACTGCCGCAATGCTTGACAGCGCCTCTCCGCGGAAACCCAGGGAGGAAACGGTAACCAGATCCATGATATCATGAATCTTACTGGTTGCGTGCCGTTTAAACGCAAGTGCAATCTGGTCCTTATCAATCCCGCAGCCGCTATCTGTCACACGGCTGAGGCGAATTCCGCCTTCTTTGATCTCAACAGTCACTGCAGTCGCTTTCGCGTCCACTGCATTTTCAAACAGTTCCTTGACAACTGACGCAGGGCGGTCAATGACCTCGCCTGCCGCAATCTGATTAATGGTTGCCTGATCCAGCAGCTGAATCACTGGCATCTGCATTTCCTCCTTTTATATATGATGTACTCTCGGAATCTCATCTTATGCATCTGGCCTGCAGCTGATTTTCCGTCGGAGGCAGGATTCCAGGTACCTATTATGTTATACGGTAATCCGGTTTTTCAGT
>CAJMMH010000195.1 GCA_905214365.1 uncultured bacterium | reverse complement strand
AAATTTTGTGACTTTTATCAAAAATGTCCTACCATCCTTCTATGTTTTTGTTTTGCTCTGCCTGATTGCAGTCTCCAAAGTATTTCCGATTCTTGATATTTTAGCGATTTCCTGCAAAACACCAGTCAAAAGATTGATATTTTCGTTTTCAGAAACGTCCTGCCAGCGTTTCGTTTTCGTACGATTCTATCATTTTCATCCGTCTTTTTCTCTGTTTTAAACGGTTTTTCTTTCCAAACATAGTCTTTTATTGCAATTTTGCAAGGTCACATTCATACTATTTTCACGTCATTACAGCAGATATCCATCTGCAGAAGCATCCGGCTTACGTACATACAGTGTCGCATGCATGATCACCACACACATGATGACGGCGCACCGACCGCACCGTAACAAAAAAACGCATGCCCCGACCGCAATCGGAACATGCGTATTTTTGTCTGTAACGGATCGTCCGCCCATTTCTGCTTACGCGCCGCGCAGCCCGAAATGAGGTTCGCCATCCTTTTCCAAAATTGCAGCTTACTTTACACGAACCAGAAGGCTCTTTCCGGTCATTTCCTTCGGCTGTTCAAGATCCATCAGCTCGATCAGAGTCGGAGCGATATCGGCCAGACAACCGCCCTCTCTGAGGGTGTATGAAGGATCTGCGTTCACCAGAATGAATGGAACCGGGTTGGTGGTATGCGCGGTGTGCGGCTGACCGGTTGTGTAGTCAATCATCTGCTCTGCGTTTCCGTGGTCAGCACAGATAAACATTTGACCGCCGACTTCCTTCAGCGCCGCAACTGCCTTGCCGACGCACTCGTCAACAACCTCAATTGCCTTTACTGCCGCAGAGATTACACCGGTATGACCTACCATATCCGGATTTGCGAAGTTGATGATAATCACATCATACTTGCCGGAACGGATCGCATCCGTCAGCTTGTCGCAGACAGTGTAAGCGCTCATCTCCGGCTGCAGGTCATAGGTTGCAACCTTCGGAGACTTTACCAGGATACGGTCCTCGCCCTTGTTTGGGGTCTCAACGCCGCCGTTGAAGAAGAAGGTTACATGTGCATACTTCTCGGTCTCAGCGATACGTGCCTGTGTCAGGCCGTTGTCTGCCAGGAACTGTCCGAAGGTATTGACAATCTCTTCCTTCTTAAACGCAACTTCCTTGTTCGGGATGGTCGCGTCATAATCGGTAAAGCAAACGTAAGTTACCTGCGGTCTGCTTCCGCGATCAAAGCCAGTGAACTCATTGTCACAGAACGCGTGAGTCATCTCTCTTGCGCGATCCGGACGGAAGTTGAAGAAGATTACGGAATCACCGTCCTGAACGGTTCCAACCGCCTTGCCGTCCTTCGCTACAACAGTCGGAAGAACAAACTCGTCGGTAACTTCCTTATCATAGGAAGCCTGAATGCCGCATGCGCCGCAGGCTGCCTGCTCGCCCTCGCCAAAACGAAGTGCGCGGTACGCCTTCTCCACACGGTCCCAGCGGTTGTCACGATCCATTGCATAGTAACGTCCCATCACAGACGCCACCTGACCGACGCCGAGCTCCTTGCACTTATCCATCAGAGCGACAACATAGCCCTTGCCGGAAGCCGGAGGCGTGTCACGACCGTCGAGGAAGCAGTGAATGAATACCTTTTCCAGTCCATGCTTCTTTGCCAGTTCAAGCAGTCCGTATATATGCGTAATGTGGCTGTGAACGCCGCCGTCCGATACCAGACCCATCAGGTGCAGCGCGGAATTGTTCTTTTTGCAGTTCTCAACTGCGGAAAGAAGCGCCGGATTCTCAAAGAAATCTCCGTCCTGGATAGACTTGGTAATGCGGGTCAGCTCCTGGTACACGATGCGTCCTGCGCCCATGTTCAGGTGGCCTACCTCAGAATTGCCCATCTGACCGTCCGGAAGTCCGACTGCCAGTCCGCTTGCCAATCCCTTAACAAACGGGCAGGTTGCTTCCAACTCGTCCATAACCGGGGTCTTTGCCATTGCGATAGCATTGCCGTCTGTTCTGTCATTTAAACCGTATCCGTCAAGGATCATTAACACGGTTGGTTTCTTGCTCATGTCTGTTCCTCTTTTTATTTGTTATAGTTTACAATCTTGCCGAAGTCAGGCTTCAGGGAAGCGCCGCCTACTAAACCGCCGTCGATATCCGGCTGCGCGAACAGCTCCGGAGCACTTGCCGCACTTACACTGCCGCCGTACTGGATACGGATTGCGCCTGCAGTTGCCTCATCATAGATCTCACCGATGCAGACACGGATTGCTGCGCAAACCTCTTCTGCCTGCTCTGTAGTAGCTACCTTACCGGTTCCGATTGCCCAGATCGGCTCATAAGCAACAACAGCGATCTTCGCCTGCTCTGCGGTTACTCCCTGGAACGCAATCTTGATCTGCTGGCGGATCCAGTCGATGGTGATGCCCTGCTCTCTCTGCTTTAAGGACTCGCCGCAGCAGATGATCGGGGTCAGGCCATGCTCGAATGCCTTCAGAACCTTCTTATTTACGGTCTCATCGGTCTCTGCGAAGTACTCTCTTCTCTCGGAATGTCCGATGATGACGTACTTTACACCGATGTCGGTCAGCATTGCCGGAGCAATCTCGCCGGTGTATGCGCCCTTTTCCTCGAAGTACATGTTCTCAGCACCAATCTCAATGTTGGTTCCCTTTGCAGCCTCCAGTACCGGTACCAGATCGATTGCAGGTACGCAGAATACTACGTCAACCTCATCGTTCTTTACTAACGGCTTCAGCGTCTCAACCAGTGAAACTGCCTGGGACGGAGTCATGTTCATTTTCCAGTTTCCTGCAATAATCTTCTTTCTTGCCATGTCTGTATCTCCTCTGTATCTTCAGAGCCGCATTTTGCCATACTCTGAGAAATCCTGAGGCGGCACGCCGCCCCAGGTTCTGATTATCAAATCCTGAATTGTATTTCCGGATAACCGGATCCAATTACTTATCGTCTGCTGCCGCAATACCCGGAAGCTCCTTACCCTCAAGGAACTCAAGGGAAGCGCCGCCGCCGGTGGAGATGTGGCTCATCTTGTCAGCAAATCCAAGCTGGTTTACAGCTGCTGCAGAATCGCCGCCGCCGATGATGGTGGTTGCGTCGGTCTCTGCCAGAGCCTTTGCGACTGCAATCGTACCCTTTGCCAGAGTCGGGTTCTCAAATACGCCCATCGGTCCGTTCCAAACAACGGTCTTTGCGCTCTTAACAGCATCCGCGTACAGCTTTGCAGTCTCAGTTCCGATATCCAGACCTTCCATGTCAGCCGGGATCTCGTCAACGGAAACATTCTTTACCTCAACCGGACCGTCGATCGGATCCGGGAAGGAAGCAGCGATAGTGGTATCAACCGGAAGAAGCAGCTTCTTGCCAAGCTTCTCTGCCTTCTCCATCATCTCCTTGCAGTAGTCGATCTTGGTATCATCAACCAGAGACTTACCGATCTCCTTGCCCTGAGCCTTTAAGAAAGTATAAGCCATTCCGCCGCCGATGATCAGGGTATCGCACTTCTCAAGCAGATTAGAAATAACATTCAGCTTATCAGCAACCTTTGCGCCGCCCAGGATTGCAACAAACGGACGAACCGGGTTCTCAACCGCATTGCCAAGGAACGCGATTTCCTTCTCCATCAGATAGCCGACAGCGTTGGTGCCGCCCTTCTCAGTGATAAACTTGGTAACGCCTGCAACAGAAGCATGTGCTCTGTGGGAAGAACCGAACGCGTCGCAAACATAATCGTCTGCCAGATCAGCAAGCTCCTTGCTGAACTCCTCACCGTTCTTGGTCTCTTCCTTGCCGCGGAAACGGGTATTCTGCAGAAGAACAACGTCTCCATCCTTCATCTCAGCAACAGCCTTGGTTGCTGCCTCGCCGGTTACATTGTAATCAGCAACAAAAACAACTTCCTTGCCAAGCTTCTCAGACAGTCTTGCTGCAACCGGAGCCAGGGACTCGCCTTCATTCGGGCCATTCTTTACCTTGCCCAGATGAGAGCAAAGGATAACCTTTGCGCCGCCTGCGATCAGCTTCTGAATGGTCGGCAGAGCTGCAACGATACGGGTATCATCAGTAATCTTGCCATCCTTTAACGGAACATTGAAATCGCAGCGGACAAGTACTCTTCTTCCCTGCAGATTCTTCAGATCATCAACAGTCTTCTTGTTTAACATGGAATTATCTCCTTTTCTAGCGATGAAAGGGGCCCGGTCCTAAGACCGGACCCCTGAGGTCATTACTGCCTTATTGTACGAAATCTTCCGATTAAGCCAGCTCAGCAAAATACTTAATGGTACGAACCATCTGGCTGGTGTAGGAGTTCTCGTTATCATACCAGGAAACTACCTGTACCTGATACAGATCGTCACCCAGCTTGGAAACCATAGTCTGAGTAGCATCAAACAGAGAACCGAAACGCATACCGATAACATCGGAAGATACGATCGGATCAGTGTTGTATCCGAAGGACTCGGAAGCAGCAGCCTTCATAGCTGCGTTGATTCCCTCAACGGTAACATCAGCACCCTTAACAACAGCGGTCAGGATGGTGGTGGAACCTGTCGGAACCGGAACACGCTGTGCGGAACCGATCAGCTTGCCGTTCAGCTCCGGAATAACCAGACCGATTGCCTTTGCAGCACCGGTGGAGTTCGGAACGATATTAGCAGCGCCTGCACGTGCTCTTCTCAGATCGCCCTTTCTGTGCGGTCCGTCCAGGATCATCTGGTCGCCGGTATAAGCGTGGATGGTGGACATGATACCGCTCTGGATCGGAGCGTAGTCATTCAGAGCCTTAGCCATCGGAGCGAGGCAGTTGGTGGTGCAGGATGCAGCGGAAATGATGGTATCCTCAGCAGTCAGGGTGTTCTCATTTACAGAGTAAACGATGGTCTTCAGGTCGCTTCCAGCCGGAGCGGAAATAACAACCTTCTTAGCGCCAGCGTCGATATGAGCCTGGGACTTAGCCTTGGAGGTGTAGAAGCCGGTGCACTCCAGAACAACGTCAACACCGATCTCACCCCACGGAAGCTTGGATGCATCTGCTTCCTTGTAGATGGTCAGAGTCTTTCCGTCTACGGTCAGAGTGTTTGCCTCATCGTCTGCGGATACGGTGTGAAGATTCTCACCGATCTTTCCGCAATATCCGCCCTGAGCGGTATCATACTTTAAAAGATCAGCCAGCATGGACGGCTTTGTCAGATCGTTGATAGCAACTACTTCATAACCCTCAGCGTTGAACATCTGTCTGAATGCAAGACGGCCGATACGACCAAAACCATTAATTGCAACTTTTACTGCCATGATTTTCATTCCTCCTGAGAAAATTAAAGATTTATATTTTACGTGCCCGAAACAGACACGCCGGAGCAGCGTCCCGGAAACTCCGAACCCGCACACTTACGCGCGCAGTGACCCTGCCCTTGTTAAAATATAATCAACCAATACTTATTTTACATGATTTATGGAAATATAGCAAGTCCTTTTCTTCCAAATTTTTAAGAATTTCCCTGCCGCTCCCCG
>CAJMMH010000194.1 GCA_905214365.1 uncultured bacterium | reverse complement strand
ACCTCTGCTGATTTTGTAACGGGTCTTGAGTGGGTTCTGAACTACTACAAGAACGATGCATCTAACACTTCCATGCCGATGGAGATGATTGTTGGCGCGGAAGATTACTATAATTATACGAAGGAACTGTCTCAGGAAGAGGCTACCACGATGGATACCTCCAAGTTCCTTGAGATGGTAGGAATTGAGACTCCGGATGATTACACCGTTGTTTACAAGTGCGTAAGCCCGAAGCCATACTTCCCGACCGTTGCAACCTATGCGTGCCTGTTCCCGGCTCCGAAGGCTCAGATTGATGAGCTTGGCGTTGACGGCTTCAAGGCTGTTACTCCGGAGACCATCTGGTACAACGGTCCGTACACCCTGACTTCTTATGTACAGGGTAACGAGAAGATTTTCACCCCGAACCCGGCATACTACAATAAGGACGCAAAGACCTTCGACAGTGTAGTTGTTAAGATGGTTGATTCACTGGATGTTGCTTATCAGTTGTATCAGACCGGTGAGATCGATCACGTTGACCTGTCTGAGAGTAACCTGATGACCATCTACAATGATCCGAGCAACGAGTATTACAACTACTTAGTTGAGAAGCGCCCGACTGCGTACTCCTATCAGTTCCATTTCAACTATGATAAGAAAAAAGAGGACGGAAGTGCTGATACCAACTGGAATACCGCAATTGCCAATACCGCGTTCCGTCAGGCATGGTGGTACGGTTTGAACCTGGAGAGCTTCTATAAGAGAACTAACGCGATCAACCCGCTGAAGTGCGAGAACAACTTCTACACTATGCAGGGTCTGGTTTACAAGTCTGACGGTACTGAGTACACCAAGCTGGTTAAGGAAAAGCTCGGTCTGGAAGATTACAACGGCGAGTCCATGGTAAGACTTGATGCTGACAAGTTTGCAGAGCTGAAGGATCAGGCAATCGAAGAGCTGACCGCAAAGGGAGTTACCTTCCCGATTGAGGCTGACTACTATGTAGCAGCAAACAATACCACTGCTCTTGACAGCGCAAACGTTCTGAAGCAGGCATTCAGCGACAGCTTTGGCGATGACTTCATCGTTCTGAATATCAAGACCTACGTTTCTAGCCTTGCCAAGGAAGTTCGTGATCCGCATCTGCAGTCCTTCGTAATCAACGGATGGGGTGCTGACTACGGTGATCCGCAGAACTACCTGGGTCAGGAAGTTCTTGGCAATGACAATGCTTATTATGCAGCAGTATATTCCAACATCAACAACGCAACCGATGAGGATCTGCTTGCAATCTACAAGGAGTACAGCGATCTGGTTGATAAGGCCAACGCAATCAGCGACGATCTGGACGCAAGATATGAAGCTTACGCTGAGGCAGAGGCTTACATGCTTGAGAACGTTCTGGTTCTGCCGTGTAACTACGATATCGCATGGGAGCTGACCAAGGTAAATGATTATACCAAGAAGAATGGTCTGTTCGGTATCGATAAGTTCAAGTACATCAATTGGGAGACTTCTGCAGACGCCTATACTACAGAGGACTACGAAAAGTTTGCCGCGGATTTTGACGCGCAGTAAATGGTAAAATATACAATCAAGAGACTGTTACAGTCAGTTGTAACAGTCTCTCTTATCGTAGCCATTGTATTCCTGCTGCTTCACACGCTTCCCACCGACTATTATTTCACAGAAGACCAGCTGATGAAATTTTCGGATGAACAGAAGCATGACCTTTTGGAAGCGGCAGGTTTACTTGACCCCCCCGTTAAGCAGCTTTTCCGCTATTATGGGCAGGTTCTTCACGGCGACTTCGGTACGTCAAGAAGAATTCAGGCTGGAATTCCTGTTACGAAGGTCATTGGCGACAAGTTCGCTATTTCGATGCGCATGGGTGTCACTGCGCTGTTAATTTCTCTGGGTATTGGTACCGCTCTTGGTATCCTTCAGACCCGCTTCAAGGACAAATTGGCCGATCATATTGGAACAGCTTACACGGTATTCGTTAACGCGGTACCGCCTTTGGTGTCTTATTCGCTAATTTTGGTATTTGGCTCGCATGTTTTGAAGCTTCCATCCATGTATTCCACAAGAAATCCGGGACCGTCTTCGATTATGCCAATTACGTGTCTGGCAATTGCGTCAATCGCAAGCTATGCGCTGTGGACGAGACGTTACATGGTAGACGAACTGAATAAGGACTACATCAAGCTGGCAAAGGTCAAGGGTATGTCCTCAAAGAATATCATGGTAAAGCATGTGCTCCGCAACGCGTTTGTTCCGTTGGCGCAGTATCTGCCGTATTCGTTCCTTCTGACGATCGGAGGCTCGATTCTGGTAGAGCGTTTCTTCTCCGTTCCGGGACTTGGACCGCTGCTGACCGACGCGATCAATCGTTATGATATCAATGTTGTTATGGCACTGGTTATCATGTATGCGTCCCTGAGTATTCTGGGCGTATTCCTGGGCGATGTTCTGATGATGATTATTGACCCGCGTATTACACTGACAGGAAAGGGAGGTACCCGCTGATGGATAAGAAACAGGAGAAAGAGCTGTTTTCCTTTGCGGAGTACTCCCATGAGGAAGCAGAGCGCGCCGGTTATTCCGATTACTCCTACTGGAAGTCGGTATTTCAGAACTTTATGAAAAAGAAGTCAGCAGTTGTGCTGGCATGTATCTTTTTCGCTCTGGTAATTTTTTCCTTTGTTGCATTAAAAATCGGAAAGTATGACTGGCGTACCGTTACGCCGGATACCAGCAAGATGTTCATCAGCCCGAACAGCGAGTACTGGTTCGGAACCGACAATATTGGACGTGACTACTGGTGCCAGGTATGGTATGCGGCTCAGATTTCCATCGGTCTTTCGCTGGTGGTTGCGCTTGGTCAGTGCGCGCTCGGCGTTGTCATCGGATGTCTCTGGGGTTATGTCCGCAAGCTGGACCGTTTCTTTACCGAGCTGTACAACCTGATTGATAACATTCCGAGCATCATCTATCTGACCCTGATTGCGCTGATGATCGGTCAGAGTTTTACCATCATGGCGGTTTCTCTGATTGCGTTCGGCTGGCTGTCAATGGCAAGAAATGTCCGCAATCTGGTTATGATGTACCGTGACCGCGAGTACAACCTTGCGTCCCGCTGTCTGGGAACTCCGGTATGGAGAGTACTGGTGAAGAACATTCTTCCGCAGCTGATCAGCATGATCATCCTGCGTGTGGCGCTGTCGATTCCATCCACTATCGCGATGGAGTCTACGCTGTCTTATCTGGGTCTTGGTCTGGATGTCAACACGCCGACTCTGGGTGTTCTTCTGAGAAACGCGAGAAACTATTTCCTGAATTACCCGTATCTGCTGATTTTCCCGGCAGTGATCGTATCCGTAATTTCTGTCACCTTTTACCTGGTCGGCAATGCGTTTTCCGATGCGTCTGACCCAAGAAACCACGTATAACAGCAGGAGGTATGCATATGGCTGAAAAGTCACCAATTTTAAGTGCCAGGGATGTGCAGATCCAGTTTAGTTTGCGTGGTCGCAAGCTGATGGCTATCCGGAAGTGTTCTCTGGATCTGTACGAGGGCGAGACGCTGGCAATTGTCGGCGAGTCCGGTTCCGGAAAGTCTGTTTTTACAAAGTCGTTTCTTGGTATGCTGGATGGAAACGGCAGCATCGTCGGCGGTTCGATCATTTATGACGGCGAAGATATTTCCAAGTATAAGACGGAGAAAGAGTGGATGAGAATCCGCGGAAAGAAGATTTCCATGGTTATGCAGGATCCGATGACCTCTCTGAATCCGTTGAAGAAGGTGGGAAAGCAGATCCGCGAGAGCATTGAGATGCATCAGGGACTGCATGGAGACGTTGCAAAACAGGCGGCGATTGATATGCTGGCAAAGGTAGGAATTCCTAATCCGGAGCTCCGTTACGAACAGTATCCGCATGAATTTTCGGGCGGTATGAGACAGCGTGTTGTCATTGCAATCGCTGTAGCCTGCCATCCGCAGATCCTGATCTGCGATGAGCCGACGACCGCTCTTGATGTAACCATTCAGGCTCAGATCCTTCAGCTGATCCGTGATCTGCAGAAGGAGCTCGGCATGACGGTTATCTATATCACACATGACCTCGGCGTTGTTGCCAATGTGGCAGACCGCGTTGCTGTTATGTACGCAGGACAGATTGTTGAGTACGGCCTGGTCAACGAGATCTTCTATGATCCGTGGCATCCGTACACCTGGGCGCTGCTGAACGCGCTGCCGCAGCTGGGTGTGAAGGGACAGGACCTTCCGACCATCGAAGGAACGCCGCCAAATCTGTTCCATGAGATTAAGGGAGACGCGTTCGCTCCCAGAAACAAGCATGCGCTCGCAATTGACTTTGTTGAGGAGCCGCCGTTCTTTGAAGTGAGTCCGACCCACCGGGCAAAGACCTGGTATCTGGATCCTCGCGCGCCGAAGATCGAGCAGCCGGAGTCGATCCGCAGCATGCATGAGAAGCTTCTGGCAAGGGGATGATAGTATGGTTGAGAGAGAAAAGTTAATTGAGATCAAAGACCTTCAGGTCAGCTTCGGAACCGGAAAGAAAAAGTTCATCGCCGTTGATGATGTCAACTTTGATATTTACAAGGGCGAGACCTTTTCTCTGGTAGGCGAGTCCGGCTCTGGAAAAACAACGATCGGCCGTGCGATTGTCCGCATCAATCCGGTTACATCCGGTCAGATCCTGTATCGTGGAGAGCGGATCAGCGGAAAGATTTCCAGGGAACTGGATAAGGAAGTCATCCGGAAGTGCCAGATGATTTTCCAGGATCCGATGGCGTCTTTGAACGAGCGTGCCAAGGTAAAGTATATCGTTGCAGAGGGACTGATTAATCATCATATGTACAAGGATGATGCCGATCTGGAAGAAAAGGTACAGAACGCGCTTCGCGAGGTAGGACTGCTTCCGGAGTTTGCGTCCCGCTTCCCGCATGAGTTTTCGGGCGGGCAGAGACAGCGTATCGGAATTGCCCGCGCGCTGATTATGGAACCGGAGTTTGTCGTTGCTGACGAGCCGATTTCCGCACTGGACGTTTCCATCCGCGCGCAGGTTCTGAATCTGCTGAATCAGTTAAAGAAGTCCAGAGGACTGACATATCTGTTCATTGCGCATGATCTGTCCGTTGTCCGTTTTATTTCCGATCGTATTGCGGTTATTCACAAGGGACGTATTGTTGAACTGGCGGAGGCAGAGGAACTCTTCCTTCATCCGCTTCATCCGTATACGAAGTCTCTTCTGTCCGCAGTTCCGATTCCGGATCCGGAAATTGAGAAAAAGAAGAAATTAATTATTTACGATCCGAGCCTTCATGATTATAATCATGATAAGCCCGCGTGGGAAGAGATCCTTCCCGGACATTATGTTTACGGAAACCAGAAGGAGTTGGAGGACTATCGCAAAGAGATCGAAGAGTCCGAAAAGGCCGGAAAGTAACCGGAAGCATGTTACGAATCAGATGCCACGCATGGGAGCTCCTGTGCGTGGCATTTTCTGTCTTAGATGTGCTCTCGGAATCTTTTTGTGCTTGATTTTACGAGAAGATTTTTTGTCAGAT
>CAJMMH010000193.1 GCA_905214365.1 uncultured bacterium | reverse complement strand
CGTTATATCCGTTCGGATTCTTCTGCTGCCAGTTCCAGGAATCGGCACACATCTCGTCAATATCGTACTGCGCGGTCCAGCCAAGTTCCTTTGCGGCCTTATCGCATTTGGAGTAGCAGGTCGCGATATCGCCTGCGCGGCGCGGTTTTACAACATACGGAATCTCATGGCCGCAGGCGCGTTCAAACGCATGGAGTACATCCATAACGCTGTAGCCCTTGCCGGTTCCGAGGTTGTAGATGCTGACGCCTTCCTTGTCGGCGAGCTTCTTGATTGCCGCAACATGGCCTTTTGCCAGGTCAACTACATGGATGTAATCGCGCACGCCGGTTCCGTCCGGAGTCGGGTAATCGTTGCCGAATACGCTTAACTGCTTCAGCTTGCCGATGGCAACCTGCGCGATATACGGCAGAAGATTGTTCGGGATTCCCTTCGGGTCCTCGCCGATGAGTCCGCTCTTATGCGCGCCGATCGGGTTGAAGTAACGAAGCAGGATGACATTCCATTCCGGATCTGCGGTGTGGATATCGGTCAGAACCTGCTCCAACATACTCTTGGTCCAGCCGTAAGGATTGGTCGGCGTTCCCTTCGGGCACTCCTCCGTGATCGGGATCTGAGCCGGATCGCCGTAAACCGTCGCGGAAGAACTGAAGATGATATTCTTTACGCCATGATTTCTCATCTCGTCGCAGAGAATCAGTGTACCGGCCATGTTGTTGTAGTAATACTCGATCGGCTTAACAACAGATTCGCCGACTGCCTTCAAACCTGCGAAGTGAATAACAGCGTCAATTGATTCCTTCTCAAAAATCTCATGGACACCATCACGGTCCAGCATATCTGTTTTATAGAAAGTAAGCTTTTTGCCTGTGATCTGCTCAACGCGGTCCAATGCCTTTTCACTGGCATTATACAGGTTATCCATAACAACAACCTCATATCCGGCATTCAACAGCTCAACACAGGTATGACTTCCGATATATCCGGCACCGCCGGTTACTAAAATCTTCATGAAATCCTCCTTCTTTCTTTTATGTACTCTCGGAATCTTTTTGTGCTTGATTTTCCGGGAATACGTTTTGCATTTTTTGTGGGTGGTATTGCCAGCTGTTATTTATTCAGCGGATGCGCGCCGTCGCCGATATCAACAACATAGAAGTCAGCCGCGTAGCCGATGGTTTTCTTGTAGGTCTCGCCAACGGTGCGGATAAAGCTGTCAACCGCGTCCGTTTTTACGATGCTGACGGTGCAGCCGCCGAAGCCCGCGCCGGTCATACGGGAACCGATGACGCCATCGCACTTCCATGCCGCTTCCACCAGAGTATCCAGCTCTCTGCCGGTTACTTCGTAGTCGTCACGCAGGGAAACATGGGACGCGTTCATCAGCTTTCCGAACTCGGCAACGTCGCCTGCGTTCAGCGCCTCGACTGCCTTGATGGTACGCTCATTTTCATAAACAGCGTGTTTTGCGCGCTTCTGGCGGACCGGATCCTTGATGGCGTCCTTGATTTCTTCAAACTCCGCGCTGGAAAGCTCGCCGAGACTCTTGATATCCTTTACCTTCTGCAGTTCTGCCAGAGCGGTTTCGCATTCACTGCGGCGTTCATTGTACTTGGAGTCGCCGAGTCCGCGCTTTTTATTGCTGCTTGCGATGACGATGCGGGCTCCATCCAGCTTCAGCGGCGCGTAGGTATAGGAAAGATCTGCGGTATCCAGGAAGATAGCGTGATCCTTTTTGCCCATAGCGACTGCAAACTGATCCATGATTCCGCAGTTGACGCCGTTGTAGCGGTTCTCGGAGAACTGGCCGTACAGCGCAAGATCGATCATGCTGATGGTGTCAAAACCGAACATATCGCGGAGCATCACGCCGGTCAGAACCTCCAGAGAAGCGGAGGAAGAAAGGCCGGATCCGTTCGGAATGTTTCCGTAGATTACGATATCAAAGCCGTTGTCAAACCGGAATCCCTTTTCCATAAACGCCCACATTACGCCCTTAGGATACTGAGTCCAGTTGCCTTCCTTTCCCATCACGAAATCATCCAGAGAAGATTCGACAACGCCGGTGCGCTCAAAATTCATGGAGTAGAAGCGCAGCTTCCGGTCCGCGCGCCTGCGGGCAGCCATGTAGGTGCCGATTGTCAGAGCGCATGGGAAAACATGTCCTCCATTGTAATCCGTATGCTCACCGATCAGGTTGACACGGCCCGGCGCAAAGTAAGTGCGGATATCGCCTTCCTTGCCATATTTCTCATAAAAACACGATAAAACCTGCTGAATCATAAAACCCCTTTCCGACAGTTTGAAACCGCCTGTTGATTTATTCTTTGATTATGATTATAATGAGAAACAGGAAAACTGACAACAACAATATTTGCTGTTTTTATAACAATATTGAGGGAATAAGATGCAGCTACAGACAAATTCAGAACGGCGGGAATTAAAGAGCCACGGAAGCTGGGCATTTCCAGTTTTTATCAGCAATGAAAGGGTATTAAGCTACGAGAGAGGAGCGTTCAGCTGGCACTGGCATCCGGAAATTGAGCTGACTCTTTTTCTGGAAGGCGAGATGGAATATCAGGTCAACGACCGTCTGTATCACTTTTGCGCGGGACAGGGGTTGTTCTGCAACCGCAACGCGCTTCATACCGGACATACGGCCGACGGCGGAGACTGCCGCTACCTTTCCGTGACCTTTCATCCGCGCATGATCTATGGATTTGAGGGAAGTGCGATTGAGCGTGATTTTGTTGCGCCGATCCTGCAGGATCCGTCGTTTGGATCACTCCCGCTGACCGGAGAGGAAGCGTGGGAACGTGATATCCTGGAAGCGCTCCGGCAGCTCCGGCAGATTCATGAGACGCAGGATGTAAAGCAGGCGCTGACGGTAGAGAGGAAGCTCCTTGAAATCTGGGACCTGATTTATACCTATGGCTGGAGCAGGCGGGAAACCAGGCAGACCGCAGGCGGAGAGCGAGACGTGGAGCGCATCCGCGCGGCCCTCGATTACCTGCACGGGCATTACGCGGAGCATGTGACACTCGAAGAGGTCGCGGACCAGATGAATCTGTGCCGCAGCGAGAGCTGCAGGTTTTTTAGAAAATATATGAAGCAGTCGGTGTTTGATTATTTGCAGAATTACCGGGTGGAAAAAAGCCTTGGACTGCTTGCGAGGGAGGAACATTCCATCACTGAGGTTGCGCTGATGTGCGGCTTTGCCAGTCCGGCATACTTTACCAAGATCTTCCGGCGGCAGATGAAGTGCACACCGATGGTGTATCGGAAAAACAGCAGGAAAGAGGGGGCAGGCGCATGAGCCTGTCCCCCATCTTCTTTATTCCACTAAAATCAGATCATCCCGATCAGCAGCGATCTGCTTCAGCTCATCGGTGTAACCGGAAATACTGAAAAGAATGAACCAAACCGAAAACCCGTTGCAGAACTTTCCACGCTGCGGTATAATAATCTCATTGGCGGCGCAAGCGCGCCAGAGTGTGCTGTTGAAAAACACAGGCGTAGCGGGGGGCTACGCTGAGGCTTTTTCAACAGTGCAATCGGATTTGCAGACAAGTCAATGGTCTGGTTATTTCGAGAACGCTATACTAGAATGAGAGGAGAGCAGGCATGAATAAAGAGTGGTCATTAAAAGAACTTTACACCGGTTATGATGATCCGGCTTACGCGGCAGACTGGGAGAAGCTGAAGGCGCGGATCAGCGGGATGGAGAAGGAACTTCTGAGTTATCAGCAGGAGGACGATACGACCGGGCTGGAAAAGAGTATTTTACTAATGGAGGAAATCGAGGAGCTGGGCGGAAAGATCGGAGAATTTATTTCTCTGAGCCAGTCTGTGAATACCACTGATGCGAGAACTGGCAATGAGATGACTGCGTTCGAGAAGCTTCTGACCGGAGCAACCCGCGGAAGGGTTATCTTCCAGAAGTACGCAGCCGGAGTGAAGGATCTGGACGCGGCGATTGCAAAGTCCCCGCTTCTTACCGAATATTCCTATATGTTGCATGAGACGGCAAAGGCGGCATCTCATCTGCTGTCTGACGACATGGAAGAGATGATCGCAAAGCTGGATCTGACCGGTGGCGGCGCATGGAGTAGGCTGTTTGATTATCTGACATCAACGGTGAAGGTCGAGTATGATGGAAAGACGATCAACCTTCCGGCAGTGCGCAACCTGGCTTACAGCGCGGACCCGGCGGTGAGAAAGGCAGCTTATGAGGCAGAGCTTGCTTCCTATGATAAGATAGCGGATTCGATTGCGTTTGCGCTCAATAATATCAAGGGACAGGTAACAACGGTATGCGAAGCGAGAGGATATGAAAATCCGCTGGCGATGACGCTTGAACAGTGCCATATGAAAAAAGAGACGCTGGATGCCATGTTTACCGCAATGAACGAGTATTTCCCGAAGTTCTGGGAGTACCTGAAAGCGAAGTCTCACTATCTGGGACATGAGGGAAGCCTGCCGTGGTACGATCTGTTTGCGCCGGTCGGAAGCAGCGAGAAGACCTATACCGTGGAAGAAGCAAGGGATATTCTGGTCAGCAGTTTTGGCGAGTTCGCTCCGGATATGGCAGAGATGATGGACACGGCGTTCCGTGATAGCTGGATTGATTTTTATCCGCATGAGGGCAAGGTCGGAGGCGCGTTTTGTGCCGGAGTCGGCTGCCTGAAGCAGAGCCGTATTCTGACAAATTTCAATGGAACCTTTGACGCGATCAGCACCCTGGCGCATGAGCTTGGACATGCGTATCATAATAAGCATACGTTTTCCCATCGTGTCTGCAACCGAGATTACTCTATGCCGGTGGCTGAAACCGCATCGACCTTCAACGAGACTGTTATCACGCTGAATGCGGTCAAGAAAGCGCAGAGCAAAGATGAGAAGCTGGCGCTGATTGAGACAATGCTGATGGGAACCACGCAGATTGTCTGCGATATTTACTCTCGTTTCCTGTTTGAGGACGGCGTATTCCATGCGGCAGGAAACCGTTTCCTGATGAAGGATGATCTGAAAGAGCTGATGCTGGATGCGCAGAAGAAGGCATACGGAGACGGACTCGATCCGGACTGCCTGCACCCGTATATGTGGACCTGCAAGGGACATTATTATTCTTCCGGATTGAGCTACTACAACTTCCCGTACGCGTTCGGCGGACTGTTCGCGATGGGTCTTTACAGCCAATATCAGAAGGAGGGCGCGGAAGCCTTTGTTCCGAAGTATCAGGCACTGCTTCACGCAACTCCGGTTATGAGCGTTGAGGATGTTGCGAAGATGGCGGATATCGATCTGACCTCCCCGGACTTCTGGCGCCAGAGCCTGCAGTCCTTCGCGGATCTGATCGATGAGTTCGTAGAGCTGACCAAGGAATAAAACGAGGATGATGCAATGAAGTCAAAAAAATTGGGATTAGGCTCTCTGGCGTTGGTACTGTCAATAATAGCAATTATATGGAGCTGCAGTATGCCCTGGTTAGGTAATTGCTGCCCTGGCGATATTATTTTAAAATATATTGGCATTCCAAGATGGTCAAACGATGAATCAGCTGCAGGAAAGCAATGCTACCTTAAGTCAAATG
>CAJMMH010000192.1 GCA_905214365.1 uncultured bacterium | reverse complement strand
GGCGGAAAATCGGCCGTAAAAGCAAGTGCAGAAAAGACTCCGAGAGTACATTTATCAGAAAAGGAGAAGCAGAACGCTTCTCCTTCTCCCAGTCCCTGATTAGCCCAGGAACTTGATCGGGTTCAGCTTAACGCCAGGACCCATTGTGGAAGTCAGCACAACACTCTTCATGTAGGTACCCTTCAGAGTGCTCGGCTTTGCCTTAATCAGTGCATCAATCAGTGTCTGGAAGTTTTCCTTCAGCTGCTCCTCGGTAAAGGAAACCTTACCTACCGGAACGTGAATAATATTGGTCTTGTCCAGTCTGTACTCGATCTTACCAGCTTTGATATCCTTAACAGCCTTTGCAACGTCCATCGTTACAGTTCCAGCCTTCGGGTTCGGCATCAAGCCCTTCGGTCCAAGTACACGACCCAGGCGTCCTACAACGCCCATCATATCAGGAGTCGCAACAACAACATCGAAATCAAGCCATCCCTCATTCTGGATCTTCGGAATCAGCTCCTCAGCTCCAACGTAGTCAGCGCCTGCCTCGCGAGCGATATCTGCCTTGTCGTTCTTAGCAAATACCAGAACGCGAACGTTCTTACCGGTTCCGTGCGGCAGTACAACTGCGCCGCGGATCTGCTGATCTGCATGACGTCCATCGCATCCGGTTCTGATGTGAGCCTCAACGGTCTCGTCAAACTTTGCGCTTGCTGCCTTCTTAACAATGGCAATGGCTTCGTCTGTATCGTAGAGAACTGTGCGGTCAACCAGCTTAGCAGCCTCTACATATTTCTTTCCTCTTTTCATGATAACCTCCTGGTGGTATTTGCGGGAATAACCCTCCCACTTACTTAACTATCCAATCTCTCCCGTGCAATTAGTCAACAACGGTGATTCCCATGCTGCGAGCGGTTCCAGCGATCATGCTGGTAGCTGCTTCGATGCTTCCTGCATTCAGGTCAGGCATCTTCAGCTCAGCGATCTTCTGAACCTCAGCTCTGCTGATGGTTGCAACCTTATCCTTGTTCGGCTTTGCAGAAGCGGTCTGGATATTGCATGCCTTCTTTAACAGAACGGCTGCCGGCGGAGTCTTGCAAACAAAAGTAAAGCTCTTGTCTGCGTATACGGTGATAACAACCGGAATGATCATACCAGCCTGATCAGCGGTCTTTGCGTTGAACTCTTTGGTAAACTGAACGATGTTAACACCCTTCTGTCCAAGAGCCGGACCTACTGGCGGAGCCGGTGTAGCCTTTCCACCGGGAATCTGTAACTTGATGTATCCTGCAACTTTCTTTGCCATTGTGGCACCTCCTAAAATAATGTGGTATTTGCGGGAATGTCCCTCCCACTGCGGCACAGCAACCCTGACGGGTTACTCTTTCCTGATTTCAGTAAAATTGAGTTCAACCGGAGTCTCGCGGCCAAACATGTCTACATGAATGGTAACCGTTTCCTTCTGCTCGTCCACTGCACGAACCATGCCGGACGTGCCTTCCCATGCGCCGGAAATAACAGTAATATAATCGCCTTCTTTATACAGGGACGGCGCAACTGTCTTCTCGCCCATAAAGGTACCGAGCGCCTGGATCTCCTCTTCTGTCAGCGGAACCGGCTTGGATCCCGGACCTACAAAGCCCGTAACGCCGCGGGTATTCCGCACAACATACCAAGTATCGTCATTCAGGATCATATGAACCAGAACGTATGCCGGGAACAGCTTTTTCATGGATGTCTTAGCTGCGCCATCCTTGCTCTCCGTGACTTCCTGGAGCGGGATCGTAACTTCAAAGATCTGATCCTGAAGATTACGGTTCTCGATTGTTTTTTCAAGGTCGGCCTTTACCTTATTCTCATAACCGGAATAGGTATGGACAACGTACCATCTTGCTTCTTCCATGCTTGTTCCTCTCTTATCTGATCAAACTGATGACATACTGACAAACCATGTCGTACAGACGGATGAACGCACCCAGTACAACAGATACGAGCAGCACCGCAATTGTCTGCTTTGTCAGTGAATCCTTTGTCGGCCAGATGATTTTCCTGAACTCGGCCTTTACTCCCTTGCAGAAATCCTTTGCACGCGCGCCCAGAGACGGCTTTGCGTTCTTGGCCGGCTTGCCAGACTTTGCACGGTTTTTCTTTCCTGCTTCTTCCATAGATTCACTCCTTGCCGGAAAACTTATTTCGTTTCCTTGTGAGACGTATGCTTCTTGCAGAATCTGCAGTACTTCTTTGTTTCCATTCTGTCAGGATGTGTCTTCTTATCTTTTGTCATGTTGTAATTCCGCTGCTTGCACTCGGTACATGCCAATGTGATTTTTACACGCACAACTTCCACCTCCACTAATATTTTTTTTTGCATCTGAGTCTCGTTTTTGTTTTTGCGCACAAAAAAAAGACCTGGCGTCTTCCACACGCTTTGCAAGTATAGCATACAGATGGATTTGCGTCAAGTCTTTTTTGTGAAAATCCGCGGCAGCATTTGATTCCGCGTTACAGTTCACGGTAGGAATTTTCTGAACTGAAAATTCCGTAAGATAACGTAGTGGTTGCGGGATTTTGCCGATTCTGCATGCGAAGCATCGGCAAAATCCGTTACTGTTTGAGCGTAGCGTGAACAGTAACGATTCCGCTGCTGTTCACGCGCTGCACAAATAACAACGTATCTTGCCGATGCTTCGCATACAGGAATTACAGCCGCGTCAGGATTTCCTGCAGCTGCGCTACGCTGTCCGCAACGCGGATCACTCCCGCCTTTTCCAGTTCCTCATGCGAGCCGTAGCCATACGAAACACCGACGCAGTCAATACCGATCTTTGCCGCTCCCGCCGCGTCATAGCAGCGGTCGCCGATCATAACAGCCTCCTGCTTTTCGTACGCGCCTGCGGTTTTCATTGCGTACGCAAGCACCTCGGACTTTGCGGTTCTCGTCTCATCCATCGTGCTTCCGCAGACGTAATCAAAATACTTACGGATTCCGAAATGCTCCAGAACGGTAATCGCCATCGGCTCCGGCTTGGAAGTAGCCACGCACAATACCTTTCCCTGCTCTTTCAGGCTCTGCAGCATTTCCGGAATTCCCGGATACAGCTTATTTTCGTAGATTCCGGTCGGCACAAAATACTCGCGAAATACCCGCACCGCCTCTTTTGCCTGCTCCTGCGTCATACCGAACCGGTCGCGGTAGGTATCCATTAACGGCGGACCGATAAAATATGTCAGCTCCCGGTAATCCTTTTCAATGCCAAAATGCGCCAGACCGCGCGCCGCCGACTTGCAGATTCCCTCCATCGGATCGGTCAGCGTGCCGTCCAGGTCAAAAAACAGATATTTTTTCATTCTTGATTTTATTTCCTTTCCTCTTCTGCACATCTTCTCTCCGCATCCATCAGACCTTGAACCGGTATCCAACGCCCCAGATGGTCTCGATGTACTGCGGCTTGGAAGTATCAAGCTCGATCTTTTCACGGATCTTCTTGATATGAACCGTGACAGTCGCAATATCACCGATGGACTCCATCGCCCAGATGCGGCGGAACAGCTCGTCCTTGGTAAAGACGTGATTCGGATTTTCCGCAAGGAAGGTAAGCAGATCAAATTCCTTGGTTGTAAACTGCTTTTCTTCTCCGTTTACCCAGACACGGCGCGCGGTCTTGTCGATCCGGATGCCGCGGATCTCTACGATATCATTTTTCTGGACATTGCCGCCGACCAGACGCTCATAGCGCGCCAGATGCGCCTTGACACGCGCTACCAGCTCGCTCGGACTGAACGGCTTGGTGATATAATCATCTGCGCCAAGTCCAAGCCCGCGGATCTTATCAATATCATCCTTTTTTGCTGACACCATCAGAACCGGAATATCCTTCACCTCGCGCACACGGCGGCAGATCTCGAAGCCATCTGTTCCCGGCAGCATCAGATCCAGAATCATCAGGTTATACTCCTGAGACAGTGCCCGCTTTAAGCCCCTGGTTCCGTCATTTTCAATATCTACATCAAAGCCGGAAAGCTCCAGATAGTCTTTCTCCAGCTCTGCAATACTTACTTCATCCTCAACGATCAGAATTTTTGCCATTTGCCTCTTCCTCCTTCGGCTGCTCGATTACCTTTCTCAGTACAAAGTACATAACTGTACCGACGCCTTCCTTGCTGTTTGCCCAGATTTTTCCTCCGTGATCCTCAATAATCTTACGCACAATCGACAGGCCGATTCCGCTTCCGCCCTTCATCGAATTTCTCGACGAATCTGTGCGGTAAAAACGGTCAAAAATGTATGGAAGATCTTTCTGGGCAATGCCCTTTGCATTGTCCTCAATCTCAACCTGAATAAAATCGCCGACATCACGGATGCGCATATTGATAAAATTGCGGTCCTTGTCAAAATACTTGACCGAGTTGCTGATAATATTATTGATTACACGCCGCAGCTGCTCCGGATCCGCAATCACAGTTACTGATTCATCAACATAGTTGGTATACTGGAAACGGATGTTGGAAGCTTCCAGATCCATGCCGACCTCATCCGCGCAGTCTCCGAAATAATCCTTGACATTGATCTTATTAAAGTTGTACGGAATCCGGTTCGTATCAATCTTGGAATAGAAAGTCAGCTCATCAATCAGCCAGTCCATATCAATTGCTTTGGTATAAATCGTCTTTACATAACGGTTCAGCTTTTCAGGCGTATCTGCCACGCCGTCCATAATGCCCTCAACATACCCCTTAATTGCAGTAATCGGCGTTTTCAGATCATGGGAAATATTGCTGATCAGCTCCTTGCTTTCCTCGTCATACTGAACCTTCTCTTCAGACGTCTCTTTCAGCCGCTGACGCATTTCCTCAAAGCAGATGCAGAGCTGTCCAAGCTCATCCTTATCACTTGCGTTGATATGGAAATTCAGATTTCCATCCCGGATTTTGCACGCCGAATCCTTCAGCACATTAATTGGCCGGACAATCGACCGGTAAATCCATACGGTAAACAATGACGCGGTCAGAATCAGAATAAAAAAGATTGATATGGTAGACTGAATCATCAGCGACTTCATCTGGGGAATCCATTTATTCACATAGATAACCGCATACATACTCGCCCTGTTTCCATCCGTCTGCTCTGTCTGCGCAATATTATAAATAAAGACGCATTTTTCACCAATATAGGTTGCCGCATGCTCTTCCGCTCCCTTGCTCAGTTCATCCTGAAGCTCATCTGAAAGATTCGCCTGCAGATCCTGCGTCTCATACAGAACTTCCTTATTTTTAAATACAACCAGATTCACATTCTGTCCGGACGCTTCGGCGCAGTACGCCTTCACCGCATCCAAATCCGTCAGGAAATCCGGATCCTCCTCCAGCTTTGCCCCGACATCCTGCTGAATCTGATCCACCATACGGTCAAACAGACGTGTACTGTTCACCATAAAATCAGACGCATGGACACTGATCCCGTACTGATACCGGATCGACATGACCTGATACTGGACTAACGCGCATCCGAATACCATAAATAAAATCATCGGCATCATAACGATGCAGCAAAACGATACTAACAGCTTGGTCTTTAACTTCATAAACATATCTCCATGAGTCAAGCGGATATTCGCAATC
>CAJMMH010000191.1 GCA_905214365.1 uncultured bacterium | reverse complement strand
TCCGGCGGAAAATCAGCCGCAAAGCCGGGTGCATAAGAGATTCCGAGAGTACATATTTATATACTCTCGTTGGAGTCCTGCCTGCGGCAGGCCGCCGCAATATGCTTCCATTCTGCGTCTGCGGCAGGTTACTTTTATACACTGGACAGCATTCCGGACACACGGAATACGCCGTCTTTATTTTCGATATTCAGCACTCCATTGTACCGTTTTGCAATATTCTGCGCGGATTCCGTTCCGATGCCGCAGCCGCTGTGCTTTGTGGAACGGATCCGCCCGTTTTCCCGCTGCAGCTCTCCGCTGCTGGAATTTTCAATGGAAAATACCAGAACATTGGGATTTGGCTCATACAGCTTCACGCGGATATTCCGCTTTTCCTGCGGGACTTTGCGGCAGCCTTCACAGGCATTTTCCAGCAGATTTCCAAACAGTACCGTCAGATCCTCTTCCTGAAACGACAGCTGATCCGGAATGGACGCCTGCACGCTGTATTCGCTGCCATCCTCCTGCGCGATCTGCCCATAGTAGGAAAAGACGGCATTGAGCGCCAGATTCCCGCAGTAAGTGATCAGCTTTTCCTTCGACACGCGCTTGACAAATTGCTCCAGGTACTCTTCCAGCTGCTCATACTGCTTTTCCCGGACAAAGGAATACATCGTTGTCGCATGCTGCCTCAGATCATGCCGGACCTGTCTGGTTTCATCCATTCGTTCCTTCAGATTGGCGTACTGCAGGTTCTGGATTTCCAGCTGATGATTCTGCGCCGCAAGCTGGACATTTTCATCTGCCTGCTGCAGAGCATTCGCAATGACACCGTATACAATGCACGCGCCAAGATTAATCAACACAGTAAACACCGTATTTTCCGGCTGAAGCGCCTGCTCTAGGCTTGATATGTTATTAAAATACAGGCCATGATACCAAAACAGATAAAATGTCAGCGGAATCAGCCACAGATAATTCCATGTCTTCGTTTCTGACGGCAGCTCCAGCGCTTTCTGCAGAAAACGGCGCATAAAAAGAATGGTTGACGGAATAACAACTGCCTGAACACATATGGATACCACAGAAAAAGACCAGCGATACTTCTGTACCGCCAGTTCTGGAAACAGCACCCCCTCCAGACATTTGGAAGCCATAACAACCATATTTCCTATATTGGATACCATCAGCAGTACAAACAGAAGCTTTCCTGGTGATTGCTTCACTGCAGCCAGATAAAACAACGCATAAGAAACGGTACTGAGCACGGACAAAAGCCCTGTATACGCAGAATATCCGGACGATGCTGTCAGACCGGCCGCAATCTGAATCTGCACCATCACTCCGATCAGCACTCCTGTCACTGCCCCAGAAAAACGCAGTTTACTCCGGAACGGCCACAAAGCCACCGCCAGATATGGCAAAAAACTTACAAGCGCATAGAGAACCGCTTCCGCATTCTGAACCGCATTGTTCATACCGGATACCCCTTTCGCAGCATTTCAATCTGATAATCACAGTAGCTTTGTTTTACCTGTGCCGCCCGGCGTCTGCTGACCGGCACTCTTGCCCCATTTTTCATCACGGCGCAGTCCGCTTCCAGGTAGCTGATCTGAATTACATTGACAATCATGCCTTTGTTGCATAAAACAAAATTCGGATACTGCAGCAGCACCTGCGCAATTGCGCTCTGCGTTGTCCGCACACGGACGCACTCACCGGAAATCAGATAGATAGACACATAGTGACCGGAAACTGCTGTATGTATAATCGAATGCAGCAAAACAGAACGGCCGTCCGGCAGTTCCAGAATCCGCCGTTTTTCCAATCCGTTGGATTCCAGTCTGGAAATCAGACGGTCTAAGTCCTCCTGGCCATATGGCTTCAGGATATATCCCTGCGCCTGAACGGAATAGCTTTCTCTTGCGTAATCGTTGCTTGACGTGCTGAAAACAATTGCGGTACTGCTGTCCAGATTCCGTATTTTCTTTGCGGTTTCAATGCCGCTCATTCCTACCATACAGATATCAAGAAAAACGAGATCGTACCGTCCCGATGCGAATTCCCGCATCAGCAGATCGCCGGACGCAAATAAGTCAACAGAAAGTACCTGATATCCTCTCCGCTTCAGCACCATTTCCACAATTCCTGCAAGCAGCTCGCGATCTCCTTCCGCATCATCTACAATTGCGATTCTTACTCCCAGCTTCACGCTTTGTCTCTCCTTTGTCTGTCATCCTTTCTTCTTATTTTATATCATATTCTCATGCACAGTTCAAGAAATCTTCTCGTTTTCTCCGATTTTTCATCTGTTTTCTTCTATTTTCTTTTCTATTCTTTCTTCCCGGTTTTTCCCTTCTAACCATTTGCCGCCATTTTTTATCCATTTGCCGCCACAGCATTGTATGTCCGCGTTTCCTGTTGTATAATAACGACGGAAGCTGCAAAAAGATCTCTGCGAACGCACATCGAAGAGATCGGCAGCACACTTGGTTCAGCAAAACCTGCCGGCGCAACCAATGTTTTTGCTGAACGGGCAGAATGGCTACCTGCCCTCTCTCTGAAAAACAAAAAACGGTTATCCCTGGATCTCTCCGGGATAGCCGTTTTTTGTTTTTTTCCGCAACATGGAAGAAACGCCAAAGCATTCCGCCCCGGCGTTTCCTTCACGGCCGTATTCCGACCTGCACGTTTATTTTATCACTTAACAGCTTCCTGCACGCGGATTAAACGCAGCCCTGAGCCTTCATTGCCTCTGCGACCTTCAGGAAGCCTGCAATGTTTGCTCCTGCCATGTAGTTTCCTTCCATGCCGTATTCCTTTGCTGCCTTGCTGCACTCTGCGAAGATATTCTTCATAATGCTGTGTAGACGCGCATCAACCTCTTCAAAGGTCCAGGACAGACGCGCGCTGTTCTGGCTCATCTCAAGTCCGCTGGTTGCTACGCCGCCGGCATTTGCTGCCTTTGCCGGTCCATACAGAATACCATTTGCCAGATATACGTTGATTGCATCCGGGTTGGACGGCATGTTTGCGCCCTCGGATACACAGAAGCAGCCGTTCTTAACTAACAGCTCTGCGCTCTCGCCGTCAACCTCATTCTGAGTTGCGCACGGCAGAGCGATATCGCACGGAATCGACCAGATACCCTTGCTGCCCTCAGTATAAACAGCATCCGGATGAGTCTCAACATAATCCTTGATTCTGCGGCGCTCAACCTCTTTCAGCTGCTTTACGCACGCCAGATCAATTCCGTTCTTGTCGTAGATGTAGCCGTTGGAATCGGACATTGCTACAACCTTTGCGCCCAGCTCGGTTGCCTTCTCTACTGCGTAGATCGCAACGTTTCCGGAACCGGAAACCAGAACTGTCTTGCCCTCGAAGCTCTTGCCGTTTGCCTTCAGCATCTCATCGGTGAAATAGCACAGACCATATCCGGTTGCCTCAGTACGAGCCAGAGAACCGCCGTACTGCAGACCCTTTCCGGTCAGAACGCCGGTGAACTCATTCTGCAGTCTCTTATACTGTCCGAACAGGAAGCCGATCTCTCTTGCTCCGGTACCGATATCGCCTGCCGGTACATCGCAGTCAGCGCCGATGTGGCGATACAGCTCGGTCATGAAGCTCTGGCAGAAACGCATCACCTCACCATCGCTCTTACCCTTCGGATCGAAATCACTTCCGCCCTTGGCTCCGCCCATCGGAAGAGTTGTCAGGCTGTTCTTCAGGACCTGCTCAAAGCCCAGGAACTTGATGATGCCAAGATATACACTCGGATGCAGACGAATACCGCCCTTATACGGTCCGATCGCGGAGTTAAACTGTACACGGAAACCACGGTTTACGCGAACCTTGCCCTGATCGTCCACCCACGGAACGCGGAACATAATCTGACGCTCCGGCTCTACGAAACGCTCAAACACACCTGCCTCTACCAAATCCGGTCTCTTCTCAACAACCGGCTCCAGAGTCTCTAATACTTCGGTTACTGCCTGAATAAACTCCGGCTCACCCGGATTACGCTTCTTCACTGTCTCCAACAGCTCGGATAAATACTTGTTCTGCATACAATTACTCTCCTCATTTTGTGTTGTCTATTGATGTCATCGTTTCCGGCGCGGTCAATCCTTTTGTCTGCGATTGGCTTATGCCTGTGAGAGAGTCTGCCTCTCTGCAGCTCGACGCGGTATGATTATAGCATACTTTTTTTTATTTGCCAATACTGTGATGCGATAAAGTTTTGTTTTTTTATACGTATTTTCGTACCTTTTTTCACCAGATTGTTTTCATCAGGCATATCTTTGTCCGTCATGCACGCATTACCGCGCATATCTTGAGCCGGCCCCGTTTCCGGCAGCCGGCTCTTTGTTTTTGCTTATTTCTATACGTTTCTGTTTATTTTACTTCTACGGTTGTTCCGTCAAATGCGTACGCACCCTTGGTATCGTAAACGTAAACGTGCGTGTAATAGGTTCCCTTTTCGTTTTTGTGCGAAGACGCTGAAACATAGAAGGTCGCGGTGTTTCCATTTACTGTGGCTGCATGCCATACCAGGTCATCCTGGCCGTTTCTGGCCGTCCAGGTCGGCATCAGCACCTTCTGCACACCGGCAGGCGCGGTGAACGTCGCGGTGACACGGTAGCCGGAGGAGGTTTTGTTGGTAATTTTAATACTGGTGACAGCAAGCTTTGCCGCTGGTTTCGGCTTTGCTGCCGCAGGCACAGTTACCGACGTTCCTTTCATTGCGCTCTTTCCATTTTTATCATAAACATATACATGCGAATAATAAAGTCCGGATTCGCCCTTATGAGCATTTGTTTTCACATAGAACGATGCCGTATTTCCCTTCAGAGACGCGGCATGCCATATGATATCATCCTGACCGTTTTTCGCCGTCCAAGTTGGAATCAGCACCTGCTTAATCCCTGCCGGAGCCTCTACCACAGCAGTCACCTGATATCCGGAAGAAGTGACATTGGTAATGCTTACGCTCTTTACCTGCAGCTTCGCCGTCGGCTGCGCGGCCGGCACCTTGACCGTAATCCGGTAAACTGCTTCATTTCCTGCCTGATCTCTTACATACACATTGGTCCGATAGGAACCTCTTTCTGAATTATGCTGTGACACCGGCACATAAACAGTTGCTTTATTTCCGCTGATTGACGCCTTCTGCCATTTCAGATCGTCCTGTCCGTTTTTCACGGTCCAGGTCGGCACCGCTACCTCTTTCAGTCCCACCGGAGCGCTGAATTCCGCCGTCACACGGTATCCCTTGCTGGTAAGCTCTGTTGTCTTTACATTTTTTACTGTCGGAAGCAGCTTAGACGGATCGGTAGTTTCCGGCACAACCACGGACAGGCTTCGGATTGTATACTGACCTGTTTTATCGTAAACATAAATATGCGTGTAATACTGCCCGGTTTCCCTATTGTGAACACTCGAACGGATATACAGTGTCGCCGTATTGCCGGATACCGATGCCTGATGCCATTTCAGATCATCCTGTCCATTTTTCTTCGTCCAGGACGGAAGCATAACCTTCTGTATGCCGTTCGGACAGTCAAAGGTGCAGGTAACACGATAACCATAGGTGGTAATTGCCGTTGCATTGGCCGAAATAATTTTCGGTTTGGATGACGGCACT
>CAJMMH010000190.1 GCA_905214365.1 uncultured bacterium | reverse complement strand
AGCCGCATCTGATATCCTGCTTTACTGCGGGATGCCGGATACGACTCCGTTATTCAACTATTTTTTTGTCTCGAATAGTGATTACGTTTCTATTATACATAATCGTTTCTTCTGTTTTGAAAATCGTTTCCGCTCTTATGAAATGGTGCATGAAGCAACTCGTGAAACCAAAAACAGGGAGAATAAGCGCCTTTCCTGCCGCTTATTCTCCCCGCGTCAATGCTGTACTTCTGGAATCTCTCCTATCCCTGCCCTTACTGGATTCTGAGAGCACATTGACTTATTTTATTCCCAGTCGCAATCCAACGGCGGTAATTCTTCTCCTCTGGTCAGGTAAATGCGGTCAAACCGCAGATGCGCGGACTGGCTGTAGAGAACCAACTCATGCTCGCCTTCCGTAAATGTCTGTGTCTGCACCGGAACCCATTTCCAGACCTGCTCCATCGAGTACCGCCAAATTGGCTTTCCTCCGTACAGCTCTTTATTGGGAATTACTGTTCCGTCGATGCCGAGCGCAAACTGCGATGTATCTGTTCCCCACATCTGCATAAGCAGCCAGATGGTCCAGGTTCCTTCGCTTGTCTGCAGCCGGTAATGAAGCGACGGCGCAGCCTTTGGATCCCCAATCACCGGACGCATCTGCCGGATGTACATTGCAAGTCCTGTTTCTCCATGGGACGGGCTTGCGCAATACTGCCACGGGCCGTTTTCTGTAAACGCATACTTTGTTTCTGCTAGCGCTTCTGCCGCTTCGATACGAATGCTTCCGTCTGCCAACATGACTGCCGGCGCTGCTGCTTTTGCCAGAATTTCCTGCGGCGCTGCCGTTCTGCCCCACATGGTCTGACGGATCTGGATATCCTCCGCTGTCAGGCTGTCGCCAACCGGAACAGACGGCAGGTACAGCGCCGGTCTTGGCAGAAGCTTCCGGTCTCCGTACCAGCTTCCCGCAAATGCCTCCGCGTCAAATTCCTCTGGAAGCCTTCCATCCTGCGATGTCATGCCAAGACTGTTTTCCTTCCGTTCTTCGGTATAAAGAACAACCCGTGAGAACGAGAAGTACCGGTCAATGGCAGTCAGCTTCAGCGTATGCGTTCCTGCCGCAAGCGCAGAAAGCGGCATCGTCAGCTTATCGACATTGTTGCGGATGTTATAAGTCCAGGCGCCGCGATGCTCGTCGTTAGATTCTGATGCAAGCACCATTTCTTCCCCATCATCAGCCGATACGCCGATCCGGATCTGTCCCACCGAGTTCAGCGTCGGGAACCGGTGAAGCTCCAGAAGCGGTGCGCACGGCTTTGTCAGCGTGAAGGAATACGTCAGAACCGCTCCGGCTTTTTCTGCTTCCATTAATGCTCCGTGATCTCTTCCAAGATTCGGAATCCGCTTCCATCCGCCCTGCTGCTCTTCTGTCTGCCGCTTTTCTGTCTGCTGCTGTCTCTGTTCTGCTTTCGGACAGCCTTCAGCATCCTGATCCGTATCTGCGTTGGTCTCTGCCCTGCATTCTGATCGGCCGATCCACTCGTCTGCATAGTCAGCCTCCAGCGTGATTTTCCCATCATCTTCTAACGTATCCAAATACCGCGGATCTGCTTTTGGCGTTTTTTCCCACGCGTCTGGAAGGATCGGTAGAATCACCGGAACCTGCCTGCGCTCGCCGGTCTCTGCCGCCGTTACCGTCAGCACTCCTTCCAGACAGCCGCTGGCTTTCCGCACCATTTCCGCATCCGGCCAGATCAGAACCCGGCATTCCTTTGCCGCAGTTCCTTCTGTCTTTGACGCGCAGAGCCAGTCCGGAAACTCCAGCTTCCAGGAAAGCAGTCCATGTCCGGCGTTTGCGATTTCCACCCACTTTGGGGACGGCTTTACAAACTGCAGTTTTTCCGCTTCGTTCCATGCGGTGACAACCAGTTTCTTTCCTCCAATCGAAAGCGGCGGCATACACGCCGGGTACATGGCGGTTCTTGGCGGCGGGAAATCCTCCGGCGTCAGGATGCCGTCCCACTTGCCGTCTGCCATGACATGATTGTAATAATCCAACATCCGCTGTCTGGCATGGTCAAAGGCAAGGCTTTTTTTCGTATACCGGGCGGCGTCGCTGTGCTTTCCCTGCTTCATGCAGAGGTTGCTGCGGTCGGCATAATAATACATCCCGTTTGTGAAGTATGTTGCGTGAATCCGCATCAGCACCAGCTGGAAAAACGCGTCCTTTTCTTCCTTCGGAAGCGCATCATACAGCTCATTTCCTTTCCGGAAGATATGCTCATAAAAGTGCATGCGCTCCGCTGCCTCGTCGCCGTAAGCCGTCTGGGAAAACGCGTCGCAGTCCATCTGCTCTACCTTACGGACGTTTGTGATCTGGTCAAAACGCACCAGAAGCGGCGCAAGTTCTTCTCCCATCTGATTGCTGAATGTCCGGTTGATCCACTGCTTCAGAAACCCGGTTTCATTGTCTGTCAGCGGATGCTCCTTTCCGGTCTCCCAGGCAAGCGCCGCATAGAACGTCAGCTGCTCCTCCAGTGGCTTGATTGCGCCGAAATTGGTCACCCAGATCTTCCGGATGCCTTCCTGCCATGCCTTTTTCAGCTCGTTTCTTGTATGGGAAAGCGGGATGGAATTCAGAAACAGATAGGAGGCTCCCGGCGGCGCCCAGTAGGAATTGTGGTAATAAATACCGTTTCCGCCCTTTCTTTTCCGCTCTTTCTCTCCCGGATAGCGGCGCACGTATCCATAGTTGTCATTGACCCAGATCAGTGTCAGATCCTCCGGCACCTGCAGCCCGTTGTCGTACAGCTCCAATACTTCCTTATATGGAACAAAGATCTTGACCGGCTCCTGCCCCAGCGTCTCGCCAAGCATCCGCTCCTGCGCCGTAATTACAGATGTCAGCAAATCAATCTTCGCCTGCAGCAATTCCTTTCCTGTCTTCCCGGCAAGTGTCCTTGTCTCAAAGCCGGAATCATGGATGCCGCGCATCCCAAGCGTATAGCTGACCTCAAAGTCTTTATTCTGCTCGACGCTTTCTCTCCAGTACTCTTCCAGAATCTCACGATTTCTGCCCGGCAGCGAATAATCGTACTCGACGTTCTGATATCCCTTCTTTGCCAGCCATGGTTTCCATTCCCGGTTGTTGCTGCGCATCAGCATATCGCAGTGGGAGGTTCCGACTACGATTCCCATGCGGTCCGCAAGCGCTCCGTTTTCCTGCTTTAAGTTAAACGAATTGACGTGCATTGCAGGCCAGATATAATTCAGCTTCAGCCGCAGAAGCAATTCAAAGATTTTCTCATAGGTGCGGACGCCGATCGTCTCTTCGCCCATATACCGCCATACCCAGTGCTCTAGCTCTTCCTCGTCATTGATAAAGATTCCGCGGTACTCCACACACGGATAATCTGATTTCTGAAAGCCCTCTTCCAGCTCGATTTCTTCTCTGGTACGCACCGGCACATCCGCAAAAAAGTACCAGGGCGATACGCCAAGCATCTCACAGAATTCATAAATACCGTAAATCGTTCCCCTGCGGTCGCTTCCGGCAATCAGAAGCTCGCCGTCTCTGATCTGAATCAGATACGCTTCCTTCCGGAGCGTTCCGTTTTCATCCGCAAGCAGGGACAGATCTGCCTTCCCGCTGATCTCCGCGGAAACACCGGCTGTTCCCACAAAAATCTGATGCTGCGGCACTGCGGCGCGGATGTTGACATTGCAATTCAGCGTGCGAATCAGATCCCGCCGCAGATTAACAACCGCAAGCTTTACTGCTTCACTTTCCGCGCTGGCGGAGTGAATGGTTACATAGTCATATTGTCTGATTTTCATACATCTTAACTCCCCCCTGCTCATCCGCTGATCCGGTTCAGATCAATATCAATGCAGCGGCGCATGGAAATCCGGCCGCCTTCCGGTTCGTTACCGGTTCCGGCAGCTTTGGAATCGCTGCCAAATGAACACCCCAAAAGCAATCCAATCTGCCATAGGGGATTTGCTTTGAGGGTATTCTCTGTTTTTTGTATATTTTTTTCTATTTCCTGCTTTTAATCCGCCGTTTCTTTTGCCGCCCAGTCCATGCTCTGCCGGATCAGCTGCCGATATTCCGGGCAGTCAAAGATTTCCGGCGTATGTCCGGGTGTCAGATATACCAGCCGTCCGCTTCCAACCGTCTTGCACCATCCGGCAATATATTCCTTTTCCCGATACCAGTAGGTCAGGATGATTTCCTTCCCATCCTCTTCCAGTTCAAACTGATACGGTTCCTCACGGAGCGTAAATCCGCTGCAGCCCTTTGTTGCCGGATGTGGCTTTATCTCAAACCGAATCTCTTCCATAGTTGGATGCGTCAGGAATTTCCCGCCTGCCATTTTTTCCAGATTTCTCCGGCTCTGAATGCTGATTCCATTGTGAATCAGCATTACTGCTCCGCCTTTTTTGGCAAACTGCTCCAACGCGCAGGCTTCTTCCTCTGTCAATGCGCTGTTCCAGATATCCAGATAGGAAATCACACCAGCAATTCCATCCTGCTCCAATGTCAGAAGCATTTCTGTCTGATCCGTACAAATTAGTTCATACGCCGGAAGGACTTCCTTCAGCCGCTCATCTACGCCGGTAAATCCATGATACATTGCGTCCTTATAATTTCCGACTGCTAAAATCTTTTTTTTCACGTTTTTTCTCCTAATTCATTAATGCGCTCTCAGAATCTTTTTGTGCTTGATTTTACCGCAAAGGCGGGTGCATAAGCGATTCCGAAATGATTTTATATCTCAGAATCCTTTCAGTCCTTTCCTTTGCTGTCAGCTTTCCGTCATTTGCACCGCAATATTTTGCAAATATCTGTTACCACGGCAGCCGCTCACCCTGATAATCCAAATACTCCGGACGCGCGTTTGTCTCATGCGATTCGTCCAAAACAACATGCAGAATCCCCTGCGCAGAAACATCCGGTGTGATTTTTGCTGTGGTATCCAGATGGCCGCG
Organism: uncultured bacterium; assembly: GCA_905214365.1. Classification (GTDB taxonomy): domain Bacteria; phylum Bacillota; class Clostridia; order Lachnospirales; family Lachnospiraceae; genus Anthropogastromicrobium. The sequence continues at coordinate 666 of CAJMMH010000190.1, read as the reverse complement.
CATATAGGTTGCCACATGTCCCGGATGGAGGGCAAACACCCGCCCGCCGTGCTCCCGGATATTATTATGTACCAGAGCTGACTGCATGTTGTTGGCTGCCTTGGACATACAGTAGCCAAACCAGCCAGTCCGCCAGCAATCCTCGATGCTTCCTGCCTCGGATGAAATATTCACAATTGTCTTGTCCTGGCTCTTCATCACCAACGCTTCCAGAGCGTTGGTCACCCGCAGCGTGCCGACCGCATTGACATTAAATACCCGAAGGATTTCATCATAATCCAGATCATCGCCGAGCACCTTCTGCATATCGCCCAGAATCCCGGCGCAATTGATCAGAAGATCCAGCTGCGGGACAATCGTCTCCACCTGTTTCTTCATTTGTGCGACACTTTGGGTATCCCCGATATCCACAGTTACAACTGCCATCTGCGCAGAATGTGCCGCCTGCAGTGCATCAATCTGTGTTTCCCTTTCATTTACTCTTGCCGCCACAACGTAATAACCCCGCTTCAGCAGTTCCTCTGCCAATGCCAGTCCCACACCATGGTCTGTGCCGGTTACCAGTGCGTATTTTTTGTTCATAATTCCCTCCACTACAGTGCGTCAAACATCGCCGCTGCCGCAAGAAGTATCGCAAGGAATCCCACGTTTGCCGCGGTAAACCAG
>CAJMMH010000189.1 GCA_905214365.1 uncultured bacterium | reverse complement strand
ATCCTGAATACTCACGCCGCAGCCGGTATAGGGCAATCGGCTCTATCTCAAAACCATGCGTTCTGCGTCACCCATTCCAGTTCGCGATTGACTTCCCGCAGGCTCGGCTGTCTCAGCGAAAACGGATGCCGTCCGCAGATCCGAACTGCCTGCGCAGTTCGTTTTGTACTATGTGCTTCCTCTCCTGTCAGCCGGAATAAAACGTGATATTCCTCATCTCTCATCCAGCTTTTATAACAGATCGCCGGATATTGCTCCAGAATGCTCCGAATCGGCTCCGCGCCGGAAAGCAAAGCCGCGGATTCATTGATCTTTGACCCGACAGTTCTAACTGCAGACACTGCGCAATCCGGCATTTTCCCTGAATCCGAATGGCTCATCCTGCTGAAAAGTCTGCCGGGCACTCCCTTCTTCAGACAAAAGCACCTCTCCAGGATACGCTCCAGTTCCAGTACGGAACAGAATCCCGGCACAAGCAGCCGAAGCTTGCAGCTGCCTTCTTCTGCATCCAGAGCCAGCCTGTTTTCATCAAACAGCGGTCCAGTCACACCGCAGCTGCTGCCGATCCGCTCCATTGCGCCAAACATACGGCCTGCTGCCGTATCATAACTTCCGTCGATACAGATCCGCTCCCTCGCAGCCATCCGCCCAAGCAATGAAAGTACAATCCATGATTCGCCTGCCGCACCGTCTCTGTCCGCAAGCACCGCTTCCAGCTTTCGGATCGTATTCTCCGGCCTCCTCAGATAACGGATCAGCGCCCGGCTGCTCGTCCGGTCTGTCACCGTCTCTTTTGCCTGCCGTGTCCATGCTTCCAGGTAAGTTTCGGAAATTCCTTCCTGTCTAAGCTGCCTGACAATTGCATACCGCAGCCGGTCAAAGCTGATTTCCTGGTTTTCCATGTCAGGAAGCGGTACTAATACCGGATATCTGGTCAGATTATTCATCAAAAGAAGACAGGGCATTCCAACCGCTTCCATCACATCCGCATTCCAGTCATACAATCCGTCCGGATACTCTGTTTTCCCGATATGCGTTAAATAGCGATGACTCAATCCAAGCTGCCGTTCTGCCTTCTCTGTAAACTGAATCCTCATCCCACGATTTCCGGCAGCACTTCCGCGCATACCTGGTCGGAAGTCAGGCCCTTTACCACGCGGTCCAGCATCATAAAGTACTCTTCAAAGGTCTTACGGCAGCAATCCGGATCCTCAATTGCGATTCCTGGAACTCGCAGACCGATCAGGGAAAAGCCCATTGCCATACGGTGATCGCCGTAAGTATGAACACTGTGTGCCGCCGGTGTTCCCGGATAAATACGCAGTTCATCTCCCAGATCCTCACAGCGGATGCCCATTGCCGTAAGCTCCGTCACAATTGCCTTGATCCGGTCACTCTCCTGCAGACGGATGTGCCCGATTCCGCGGATCGTTGTCGGCGTCTTTGCAAACGGTGCGATTGCGGCAAGCGTAATTGCCTGATCCGAGCATGCATGCATATCCGCGTCCACACCGTCAAAACAGCCGCCCTTCGGACCCTTTACCAGGACTCCGTCTGCTTCATCGCTGACTGTGCAGCCCATCTGCTCCAGAATCTTCAGAAACTGTACATCGCCCTGCATGCTGTCAAAATGAATGTGTCTCACCTGTACCGGAATTCCAAGCAGCGGAGCCATCGCGTAAAAATAGCAGGCACCGGACACATCCGGCTCAATCTGGTAAACACGCGGCTGATAATGTTCCCCGCCGCGGAAGATGTAATCTCCGCCATCCTTCTTTACCTTCACGCCAAACTGATGCATCATCTTCAGCGTCATATCAATATATGCCATACCATGGTCGCCCTCTGTGTGAATCCTGCGGGCATCGCCAAGCGCGCCGAATGCAATCAGAAGACCGCTTAAAAACTGGCTGCTGTTGTCAATATTAACAGTAACCTCCTGAGCCGGCTGCGGATTTCCGGTCAGCTGATACGGGAAATGTCCCTCTCTTTCACTGCATACAATTTCCGCGCCGAGCATGCGCAGCGCCGACAGCAGCGGACCCATCGGACGGTTCTTCATCTGATCTGAACTGTCAAGATGCCAGCTGCCGTCTGATACGCCAAGCAGCGCGGTCAGAAATCTCGCTGCGGTTCCGGCGCTCTGGACGTTAATGGACGCGCCCCGTCTCGGAATCACTCCGCCCTTTCCGGTTACGGATACCTCTGCCTTTCCTTCCCTTACCTGCATCGAAAAACCAAGCACCTGCATGCAGTCCAGAAGTGCACGAGAATCCTCAGAAAACAAAACTCCCTCCAGTCTGCTTTCTCCCTGTGCCAGCGCCGCAAGAAGCAGCGCGCGGTTTGTCATGCTTTTTGATCCCGGTACTGTCACCTTCAGCAATGTTTCCGGATTAATTCTGTCAAAAATAGGTTCTACCTGATATGCGTTCATCATAACTTTTTCCTTTACAGATCCCAGCGGTCACAAAGCTCCTCAATTTCCTCTGTGAGCCGACGAATATCCTTATTTGCTCCTTCTTTATATTTTTTGATCAGTGCAATCAGACGCTGTCCGGCTTCAGTCAGCTTCCGGTATACGCCGGATTCTCTCCTGCTGGCTGTTCCTGCAGTTTCTTCTTTCCGGATGTACTCTCTGCGGCCCTCCGCCAGCCGTTCTCCGGTTTTCAAGTCCCAGGCTTCCCCGGTATACGGCGCACATGCGGTCAGTCCGCAGGTCTTCTGCAGCAGCTCTGCGAACCGGTCAGTTACCGTGTCCTCGCCATGGACAATAAACACTCGCTTCGGTGCCGGACTGATCTGCGTGATCCAACGCACAAGCCCCTCTCTATCCGCATGGCCGCTGATTCCGCTCATGCGGGCAATTCTGGCCTGTACGCTGATGGTCTCGCCGAACAGCTTCACCTGCACAGCTCCGTCAAGCAGCTGCCGTCCAAGACACCCCTCCGCCTGGTATCCGGCAAACAGAATGGTGCACTCCGGACGCCATAGGTTGTGCTTCAGATGATGACGAATCCGTCCCGCGTCACACATACCGGATGCCGACAGGATTACCTTTGGCTTCGGATCTGCATTGATTGCCTGGGACTGCTCCACGGAAACCGACAGCTTCAGACCCGGAAACGCGATTGGATTAATCCCCTGCCGTACCAACGCCATCGCTTCCTCATCAAAGCACTCTTCCGGTGTCTGTTGGAAAATCCCGGTCGCTTCTACAGCAAGCGGACTGTCTACATACACCTCAACCGGATCAAAACCGGGCAGTTCGTGATTCATCTTGATCTGGCGCAGGTAATAGAGGATTTCCTGCGTCCTTCCGACAGCAAAGCACGGAATCACAAGATTGCCGCCGCGCCGCAGCGTATCGGCCAGAACTGCCTTCAGCTCCTGCTTACAGTCGCCGGGCGCATCGTGGCTGCGGTCGCCGTAGGTCGATTCCATCACTACATAATCCGCCTCTGTCACATATGCCGGATCCTTGATCAGAGGCTGGTTGATGTTTCCGATATCGCCGGAAAATACAATCTTTCTGGAAACATCTCCCTCTGTCAGCCACAGCTCAATTGATGCTGAGCCGAGCAGATGCCCGACATCCCGGAACCGCACGCGAATTCCCGGCACAATTTCGCGGATTTCTTCATACGGAACCGGCGCAAAATGAGAAAGCACACCCTCTGCGTCCGCAAGCGTGTAAATCGGCGGTTCCTCCGGCACATGTTTTCGGCGGTTTTTCCGGTTTTTCCACTCCGCGTCTGCCTCCTGGATATGCGCACTGTCCCGCAGCATAATCCCGCACAGCCGGATTGTTGCCGGTGTTGCGAAAATCCACCCGTGAAAACCGTCATGATACAGCTTTGGCAGCATGCCGGAATGATCGATATGCGCATGGGTCAGAAAAACATAGTCAATATCAGCCGGCGAAAACGGAAGTTCTTCATTGACATAAATATCGCGCCCCTGCTCCATACCGCAGTCGATCAGTATCTTCTTTCCGCATACCTCCAGGCAATGACGGCTGCCTGTTACTTCATGGGCGGCTCCGTTAAAGATCAGCTTCATAAACATCCCCCTTTTCTGCTGCCAGGCTCTGTCCCCTGCTTCCCCCAAGTAAAACAGCGGACTTACCTGATTCGTTCAATCTACCAATGATTTCCAATCGGATTTCTGCAATTATCTGTCTTTAGTATAGCATTATCCCCATTAAACTTCAATTGTTTTATCCAACATGGAAGAATTCGCCGCAGTGCAATCCTGATAAACCGCGAAGCGGATTGTGAATATCCGCTTGCCCTTTGCGAAGTTTCCTATAAAGCCAAAAACCTCCACGCCGACAGCCTGTTTTGACTTGTCAGTGCAGAGGTTTTGACAATTACATCCTGCGGATGCGCTCCACTGCTTCCAGTGTGTTTTCGTAACTGCCGAATGCAGTCAGACGGAAATATCCCTCGCCGCTCGGACCGAAGCCGGAACCAGGCGTGCCGACAATGTTGACGGTGTTCAGCAGATAATCGAAAAATTCCCAGCTGGTCATCGTTCCCGGCGTCTTTAACCAGATGTACGGAGCGTCCACACCGCCGTATACGGTATATCCGGCGTCAGAAAGTCCATCCAGAATGGTCTTTGCATTCTTCATATAATATGCGATCTGCTTTTGGGTCTGTGCCTGTCCTTCCGGAGAGTATACTGCCTCACCGGCACGCTGCACGATGTACGGAGCGCCGTTGTACTTGGTTCCATGGCGTCTTGCCCACAGAGAATGTACCGCGACATCCCCGCACTTGAGATCCTTCGGAATTACAGTATAGCCAAGACGGACTCCGGTAAAGCCTGCATTCTTGGAAAAACTCTTCAGCTCAATGGCGCAGGTTCTTGCTCCTTCGCATTCAAAGATGGAATGCGGGATTCCCGGACGGGAAATATACGCTTCATACGCGGCATCATACAGGATCACAGCGCCGACACGGTTTGCGTAATTGACCCACTCCTGCAGCTGATCCTTCGTGATCATTGCTCCGGTCGGGTTGTTCGGGAAGCACAGATAAATCAAATCCGGCGTTTCCTTCGGAAGCTCCGGTGCAAAGCCATTGTCCGCGGTACATGGCATATAGATCACTTTGCTCCATGTTTCCGTCTTCGGATCATACTCACCGGTACGGCCTGCCATAACATTGCTGTCCACATAAACCGGATAAACCGGATCGCAGACTGCAATCTTGCTGTCTGCGGCAAAGATTTCCTGGATGTTGGAGCTGTCGCCCTTTGCACCGTCTGAAACAAAGATTTCATCTGCCGCAACCTCGCATCCTCTTGCCGCATACTCTGCTGCAATCGCATTTCGCAGAAAATCATATCCGAGATCCGGCGCGTAGCCGCGGAAAGTCTCCGCATGTCCCATCTCATCTACTGCCTTATGCAGCGCCTCAATCACTGCCGGAGCCAACGGCTGCGTTACGTCTCCGATTCCCAGACGGATGATCTTCTTGTCCGGATTTGCCGCGGAATAAGCGGCAACCTTTCTGCCGATGGTCGAGAACAGATAACTGCCCGGCAGCTTTAAATAATTTTCATTCAGCTGAAACATCCTTTTTCCTCCTGTCATTTCTAATGTGCTCTCGGAATCTCGTTGTGCCTGGCTTTGCGAGAGGATTTTTTGTCGGAG
>CAJMMH010000188.1 GCA_905214365.1 uncultured bacterium | reverse complement strand
CGTCAGATTATTGCCGGCGAGGAGCCGTTAGTAAGCAAGGCGCCGACAAACAAGCCGCTTACCATTGCCGTTGAAGAGATCCGCAGAGGCAAGGTTGTGATTACGGAAGAGGGCGTTGATGATTTCCAGTTCCATTTGAGATCCAACGATACGACAAGTTCTGATCTGGTTTATGATGAAGAGACGGATCAGAATGACAGTGAGGAAGAGTCCGGCGAAGAGGGCGAGGATGAGGAGGAAGAAGAGGAAGAGCGCGAGGAAGACCGCGGCCCGCTGATGGAATCTTCAGATGACGATGATGCAGAATAAAAAGGTTTTATTTGTATCGCTCGGCTGCGATAAGAACCTGGTTGATACCGAGAAGATGCTCGGAATTCTGTCACAGCGCGGCTATGAATTTACGGATGAGGCGGCAGAGGCGGAAGTAATTGTGGTAAACAGCTGCTGCTTTATCGGTGACGCGAAGGAAGAGAGCATTCAGAATATCATTGAGATGGCGCAGTACCGGGAAACCGGAAAGCTGCAGGCACTGATTGTAACCGGATGCCTTGCGGAGCGCTATCGTGATGAGGTTCTGAAGGAGCTTCCGGAGGTAGACGCGGTAGTCGGCATTTCCGCATGGCACACGATTGCAGATGTTCTGGACGAGGTATTCGCAAAGAAGGGCGAAAAGGTACAGAGTTTTCTGCCGAAGGATAAGCTTCAGTCGGATTCGACCCGCCGCATGCTGACGACCGGCGGTCATTACGCGTATCTGAAGATCGCGGAGGGCTGCAACAAACACTGCACATACTGCATTATTCCGTCAATCCGCGGACCGTACCGCAGCGTGCCGATGGAGCGGCTGGTGAAGGAAGCGGAGGAATTGGCAGAGCGTGGTGTGCGCGAGCTGATTCTGGTTGCCCAGGAAACGACCGTTTACGGCGTTGATCTGTATGGAAAAAAGATGCTTCCGGAGCTTTTGCGCAGGCTCTGCCGAATTCCGGGACTGGCATGGATCCGTGTGCTGTACTGTTATCCGGAAGAGATCAATCAGGAACTGATCGATGTGATGAAGGCGGAGAAAAAGATCTGTCATTATCTGGATCTTCCGATCCAGCATGCGTCTGATCGGATGTTAAAACGTATGGGCAGACAGACCACGCAGGCAAAGCTGCGTGAAACCATTGCCCATCTGAGAGAAGAGATTCCGGATATTGTGCTTCGGACGACGCTGATTACCGGCTTTCCGGGAGAGACAGAAGCAGATTTTGAAGAATTGAGACGGTTTGTTGACGAAATGGAGTTTGAGCGTCTCGGTGTGTTCCCGTATTCTCAGGAGGAAAATACGCCGGCGGCTCTGATGGAAGATCAGGTAGATGAGGATGTCAAGGCGGCCCGCCGCAGCGCGATCATGGAGCTTCAGCAGGAAATTTCATCCGCAGTGGAAGAAAGCTGTATTGGAAATGTATTCCTGGCCGTGATTGAGGGAAAGCTTTCCGATGAATCGGTTTATGTCGGTCGTACCTATATGGATACGCCCGGAATCGACGGCTACGTCTTTATCCACTGTCTGGAGGAGCTGGAGTCCGGTACGTTCGTTCCGGTTGTGATTACCGGTTCGGATGAGTATGACTTGATAGGAGAAATTGATCATGGAGATGAATCTGCCGAATAAATTGACGATATTAAGGGTGCTTCTGATTCCCTTTTTCGTTTTCTTCGAGCTGGCGTTCCCAGGTCAGGCATGGGCAAAGTGGACTGCGTTCGCAATCTTCATTGCCGCGTCCCTGACTGATAAGGCGGACGGCTATATCGCGAGAAAGTACAATCTGGTAACAAATTTTGGAAAGTTCATGGATCCGTTAGCGGACAAACTGTTGGTATGCTCGGCGCTGATCTGCTTTATCAGCACCGGGAAGATTCCGGCATGGATTGTCATTGTGATTGTGTCGAGAGAGTTTATCATCAGCGGCTTCCGTCTGATTGCGGCGGAAAGCGGCAAGGTAATCGCTGCAGGCATGTGGGGCAAGCTGAAGACCGTGGTTCAGATGGTGATGGTAATCGTTCTGATTGCGGATATTCCGGGCTGGACGGTATTTAATACGGTTCTGATTTACGCGGCGCTGATTCTGACGGTTGTTTCACTGATGGATTATCTGGTTCACAACAAAGATGTTCTGAAGGGTTAAAATGTACGCCCGAAGTCTTTTCGGCGCTTGATTTTGCGGCCGATTTTCGCAAAGTCAAGCGCAAAAAGATTCCGAGAGCACATAATGATAAGGGAGGAATAAGGTGAAGAGTAATCATCGTTTGATCCGCTCGCTGGAGCGGGGACACAGAGATAAAGAAAGTCTGGAGCGTTTTGCCGTTCAGACAAAGCAGGAGGGAAAGAGACTTTCATCGGTATTGCTGGCGCTGAATCTTCCTTCTTATCTGGATCAGCTGTATGATGAAGAGCAGGAACTCAAGCCGCATCCGCTGGTACTGACAACAACGGACCGGCTGATGGAGCTGCTTGCGCCGCTGATGCAGGCACTTTCTGACGGAACGGAAGTTTCGGCAGAGACAATGGACGCGATTCTTGCAGTTCGGGATTCCAACATCCGCCACATGCATCTGTTAAGTGCGTTTGCAGACCGCTTTACGGTATTTGAGTATGTGCTGAACCGCCTGGAGCACCGCTTCAGCGGAAAGACGCTTCCGGAGGGCTACGATGACGCGGACAAGACACAGGAGATTCTGAACCTGTTATCGGCAATCACCGATCAGGCGGCAAGGCAGAGCACCGTCATCCAGCTGATCGAGCAGCTTCCGATGCGTATGACAAGGAAGCGTTTCTTCCAGGTCATTGCCGATGGTCTTGATGTATACAAAGGATCTGAACGGCAGACGGTCGAGGATCTTCTGTTTATGGTACGGACGGCCGCTCTGCTGGAGGAGCCGGACGGTATGTCTGAGGATTACGCGGCGCTGTACCGGATTGCCGGAGAGCTGACGCAGGCGGATTATACGGCGTTGGATGAAGCAGGCTATGAAAAGCTGTATCAGACGGTATCCATCGGAATGAAGGAGTTGAACCGCCAGATGGATCTGGTTATGCTGCTGCAGGATCTGATTAATGAGGCGGCGGTGCTTGCGCTGACATCTGATGTAGAAGCGTCCGATGAGAGCGTAGAGATCAGCGTTTCGTTTATCACGCGTTCGATTGAGGCAGCAAAGCAGAAGCAGCCGTTGGCGGAAGAAGCGTACGCAGGCTTCGAGCAGCTGGAGGGTATCCAGGAGGCAGCGTCTTCCCGGTTCCTGGAGCTGTCGGCGGCCGCGGATGAGTTTTCCCAGGCGTATCAGGACGATATCCGGAAGCTGGATATGGAACAGGCATTTGTGGTACTGGAGCAGTTAAGCCGTCTTCTTTCAAGCAGCCGCTTTGCGTCGGTATCCGCAGCGGAGACGCTGACAGAGCCGGCTGACGAGGCGTACCTGACTGCGGTTGGAGCGTCACTTCAGAAGGATCTTTCCGAGCAGTTAAAGAAGCTTCCGAAGCTAATGGGCCGCGCTGTGATGGCGAAGGTTCTGACCATGTTCCCTTTGTTTATTCGTGAGTATCAGGAGTTGGAAAGCTACATAGCAGGCAGCCTTTCTTCCTGTACGGACGAAGCCGAGAAGGTAGCCTGCCTGGAAATCCTCGACGATCTGCTTCACCCGGGCGCTTGAAAAGGCACGGACCGATTCTGTTTCATGAGCGGATGATTTGGAGCGAAGAGGCGGGCAGGCACCGATTCGAGTATACCTGGAGACTGTCTCATGGAAAGCTGAAGGGCGGCTGTCATGTTCTGGTACGTCCGGTAAATAATGACAGCGGGATTCTTGAAATACTTCCGGCGGCCGAAGCAAACCGGCTGGCAGCGGAAAAAACACCGCTTACGGTGGTTGGCATGGCGGAAAGCCGGGAAGAGGCAATCGAAACGGCACGCCGGATTGTTGAGCAGATTTACCTGGAAACCGGGGAAGCGCTGGACACCGGCAGATATTTTGGAGACGGCAGCCTATGATTGGTGTTTTATTGTTAATCGGAAAAATCATCGGAATCCTGCTGCTGTCTGTTTTGTTGCTGATTCTGATTGCGGCAGGCGTGGTGCTGCTTGTACCAATACGGTATCGGGCCAGCGCGCGGAAACAGGAAGGTCCGGTGAACGGAGAAGCGGAGATTTCGTGGCTGCTTCGGCTGATTCACATCTGCGTCCGGTTTCGGGGAACCGATGTTTCACTTTCACTGCGCATCGCCGGAATCGACCGGAAAAACCGTCGGGAGAAAAAGCAGAGCGAGTCTCAAAAGCCGCATGGAATCCATGAAGATCGCAAACGGCGCGGAAACCGCAGGAAACAGGACGCGTCAATGCCGCAGACCACATCGGCAGATTCCGCAAATGGTCCGGCTTTGACCGGACAGCGGGCATTGCCGGATCAATCCGGATTAGCCGGACAGCAAATTCGGAGCGATCAGCAGAGACCGGCAGGTTCATTGACACAATCGGAATTGCAGGCTCCTGCAAAATCACAGGCACAGCCGGAGCAGATTCGTTTTGCTAAAACAGAAGCGCAGAACCAGGCGGACCGCATGCTGTTAGAGTCGGTCCGGGAGACAGAGGCAAGACAGCCGGAACAATCCGGAATGGAGGAGGAATCAGGGCAGAACCCAGAGCAAACTCCGGAAGGAACTGCGGGACATGCAAGAGAAACAGAAGCAGAACAGGAATCCGAGGGAACGGTAAAAAAAGCCGTTTCCCGGATTGAAGTGCGTATCCGGCATATGATAGAAACGATCCGCCGCAAAGCCCGGCGTCTGCGCGATCAGTTCCGGAATCTGTGCCGGAAGAAGGAAGCGCTGACTGCGTTCAAGGACTGGATTACCGGTGAAGAGATGTGGCCGTCTGTGACAAGGACAATTGGCCTTGTTAAGAAAATAATTCTTCATATATTGCCGCAGCGCGGACAGGCGCAGCTGACCTTCGGGTTTGACGATCCGGCGGTTACCGGGCAGGTGCTCGGCGTGCTTGCCATGCTGTATCCGAAGTTCCGGGGTAACCTGGATGTGGAGCCATGCTTCGACCGGGCAGTTCTGGAAGGAAGCGTCTGTGTCCGGGGCCGAATCCGTCTGGGAATGCTGCTTGTACTGTTTCTTCGGATCATCAAAGACAAAAATATTCGTACACTGATCGGAAAGGTGCGAAAAGGAGGAAAGTAGGATGGGAAAAGAAGGAAATGATTTCAACTCATCAGTAGGCGCACTGCTGAAGGGACTCGAGGGATTTGTTAGCTCCAAAACCGTTGTCGGCGATCCGGTAAAGGTAAACGACGCAGTGATTCTTCCTCTGGTAGATATGAAGTTCGGAATTGGCGCCGGAGCGTTTGAAGGAGAGAAGAAGAGCAATGCGGCCGGGGGCATGGGGGCGAACATCAGTCCGTGTGCGGTACTGGTGATTCAGAACGGCATGACCAAGGTTGTTAATGTCAAGAACCAGGATCTGACCTCAAGGATCGTAGATATGGTTCCCGATCTGGTAAATCGCTTTACCAAGAGCGGTTCGCAGGATGATCCGGACGTTGATGAGGCGGTATCGGATATTCTGGATAAAGACAAGAAGGACTGAGATTACACTTCTTTGCGCAAAGAGCAAATCGTAA
>CAJMMH010000187.1 GCA_905214365.1 uncultured bacterium | reverse complement strand
AGAAAGTAACTCTCGTGATAAAACCGCCGAAGCACAGGCGTAAATATAAGAGGGAACGGATTGCCGACGTGATTATTGTATTATTTTTGCTCGCCGGTTCAGTCATTGTCCTGTTTCCGATTTTGTGGATGATTATGACCGCGTTAAAGACAACGCAGGAAATCGCAAAGTTTCCGGCAACACTGTTTCCAGAAGAACTTCATTTTGAAAATTTCTGGATTGCATGGAACAAAGCGCCGTTTACCAAATATACACTGAATACGTTATTCCTGTGCTTTTTCAATGTTATTGGAAATGTGTTTGTCAATTCTCTGGTTGCTTATGCCTTCGCAAAAATGAATTTCCCGGGAAAAAAGATCCTGTTTTCTTTCATCCTGGCAACGATGATGATTCCCGGATTCATCATGTTAGTTCCGCAGTTTGTGATTTATTCCAAACTTGGATGGGTTGATACTTATCTGCCGCTGATTGTTCCGGCATTTCTGGGTAATGCGTTCCATATTTTTATGATGCGGCAGTTTTATTCTACGATTCCGAAGGAAATTTCTGAGGCGGCAAGAATCGATGGTGCCGGCCATTTCTACATCTGGTCCCGCGTTATGATGCCGCTCGTAAAACCAGTACTTGCGACGGTTGCGTTGATTTCGTTCAAGGGAACCTGGAGTGATTTTACGAACCCACTTCTGTACCTGACCAATAAGAATCTCTTTACCATTCAGTTAGGTTTGAATGTATTTAAGGGACAGGGATTTACCGATTGGAATTATCTGATGGCAGTTTCGTTCCTTTCTATGATCCCGATTCTGGTATTGTTCTTCTGCTTCCAGAATTATTTCATCGAAGGTATGAATGTTGCAGGTTCGAGCAAGTAATCCAGCCAGTTTGGGCAGGCGGCAATATCTGCTGCCTGTCTGGGACAGCAGAGGAACGACAATATGAAAACAGAAAGAATCCCCCGTTATTTTGCGGCGATTGATTTTGGAACAACCCATATAAAAACCGGTGTGATATCGGACCAGGGCGAAGAGATGATGATTCTTGCCGCAGATACGCCGGTGGAGCATGACACGGACGGATTTTATTATGATCCGGGAACAATTGAGGCTTTGGTGATTCATCAGCTGAAGGAGGCGGCGGATCACTATGAGCTGGGCGGGATCGGCATCACTGGAATGGCGGAAGCGGGAATTATGATTGACCGTGATACGAAGCAGCCATTATCGAAACTAATTCCATGGTATGACAGGCGGACGGAATGCTATGCCAGTGAGCTGACAAAAACACAGGAAAAGGAAGGTTTTTTGCGGACCGGGCTCCGAAATAGCTTCAAGTATGGCGTATATAAGTATCGCTGGTGTCTGGATCATCTCGGATATCCAGCAGAGCGGACGATGTGGCTTTCTGCAGCCGATTACCTGTTTCTTATCCTGACAGGAGAAACGAAAACCGATCCGACGTATGCGGTCCGCACGTTTCTTTATGATATCCGGACTGGAGCCTGGGGTAAAGATGCCATGCAGCAGTTTGGAATAACAAAGGAGCAGCTTCCTCAGGTAGTTCCTTCCGGCAGCTTTTCTGGCTTATGGAGGCATAATGGGAAGGAAATTCCGGTTGCAGTCTGCGGCCATGACCATTTGTGCGCGGCATTTGGACTGGTTGCTGGTAAAGATGTGATTTTCAACAGCTGCGGAACAGCAGAGACCTATATTGAAGTAGTGGATTCTCTTCCGGACAATGAGATTCGGGAAACTTCCGGTCTGATTTATGGGCCGTTTGTAGATGGAACTTCTTATTTCTGTATGGGAAATCTTTCATCTTCCGGACAATCCGTGGAATGGTTTCGTTCGCTGAGCGGTTCAGAACCGCTTCCCTATCAGAAGATCAATGAGCTTCTCGAACAGGCAGGACCGGAGCCTGGAAATGTTTATTACTTTCCGTATCTGTCCGGCGTAGGAACGCCTTCGTTTCAATCCGGCACCAGCGGCGCATTTCTTGGACTTCGGGCAGGGACTACGCAGGCGGATCTGATCAAGGCCGTAATTGAAGGAATTGGTTATCAGGGCAGACGTATCTTGGAATGCGGTTATTCAGAGGGAGTTCCGATTCTCTGCTGCGGCGGAGCCGTCCGCAATTCATTCTGGATGCAGTGTAAAGCTGATATTACAAATCGTCCGGTTTTTGCTTCAGACCGGAGCGAGGGCACGCTTTACGGCGCAATTGTTCTTTTATGCAGAAAAAACGGTTTGCCGATGGACAGGCCGAACGATAGCAGAGATGTCTACATTCCGGATGCAGAACGTGTCCGGAGCTATCAGATCCGTTATCAGAACTATTTTTTGCCTGCGTCTGAATGGCTGATTCAGACAGCCGGGCGCTTTGATCAGAATTCGGAAACGAGCTGCTGATCGCTACATTAAGAAGAAAGAAGGAGTGTGTTTCATGAGTCAGGTTCAGAATTTAACCAATATGTTAGCAAAGGCGGAGAAAGGCGGATACGGTGTCGGCTCGTTCTCCCCAAGATACACGAAGCTGATCCGTCCGATTATTGAGGCAGCGATTGCATGCAAGTCCCCGGTGATCATTCAGCTCTCCGAGATCGAGGTAAACCGTCACGTGCTGAAGATTAAAGATTTCGCAAAAGAGTTTTATCGTGTGGTAGAGGAACTGGATCCGCAGATTCCGATTGCGCTTCATCTGGACCATACCAAGACATTTGATGTCATTAAGGAAGCAATTGCAAATCATTTTACCTCTGTTATGATTGATAAGTCAGCGCTGTCCTTTGAAGAGAATCTTGCGGACACAAAGGAAGTCGTTGCGTATGCGAAGCCGTTTGGCGTAACCGTTGAAGCAGAGCTTGGAAAGATCGGTACAACTGATTTTGTGGAAAGTGATAAGGACGAAGAGCTTTACACGGATCCGGAAGAGGCAAAGATTTTCTGCGAGCAGACAGGAATTGACTGTCTGGCTGTTTCCGTTGGCACGGCACACGGCGCATATACTGTCAGACAGCCGAAGATTGACTTTGAACGGGTAGAGGCAATTAATGCGGTTGTAAATGTTCCGCTTGTTCTTCACGGCGGTTCTGGCGTTCCGGATTATATGGTAACAAAAGCAGTTGAGCTTCCAACCGGCGGCGTGAGCAAGGTAAATATTGCAACGGATGTGGAATTGGCGATGCTGCATGTGGTAGGACGGACCGGTCATCTCACAGAAGCGGAACTGAACAGTTACCCGGAGGATGTGATTGAAGCGTCCAGAGAAGCAGTAAAGAAGCTTGCAATGGATAAGATCACAAATTATCTGCATTCTGCAGGGAAAGCCTGAACGTGTATGAAGGACATAAATGAAAAGAAGCTTTATATGATCGGCAACGCGCATCTGGATCCGGTTTGGCTCTGGAACTGGCAGGAAGGCTTTCAGGAAGTGAAGGCAACCTTTCAGTCTGCGTTAGACCGTATGGATGAGGATGAAGAGTTTGTTTTCACTTGCAGCGCGGCAGCCTATTATGAGTGGGTAGAAAAAAACAATCCGGAGATGTTTGAGAAAATCCGCAGGCGTGTGCAGGAAGGACGCTGGGAGATTGTGGGCGGCTGGTACATCCAGCCGGACTGCAACATTCCTGGAGGCGAAGGCTTTGTCCGCCAGGGACTGTATTCGCAGCGCTATTTTCTGGAAAAATTCGGCGTGATGGCAAAGACCGGATACAATGTTGACAGTTTCGGACACTGCGGATCTCTGCCGCAGATTCTGGCAAAATCCGGGATGGAAAACTATATCTTTATGCGTCCAATGCCGCTTGAAAAAGGGCTTCCTTCCCGGATTTTCTGGTGGAGGAGCCAAGATGGCTCCAGGGTTCTGACCTACCGGATTCCATATGAATACTGTTCTTCCGGCAAAGAATTGGACACGCAGTTAAATCGCCTTCTGAATGAGTTAGAAGAGGGCGAGGATGAGCTGATGCTCTTTTATGGTGTCGGCAACCACGGCGGCGGACCGACCAAAGAGAATATCCGTTCCATTCACGAGCTGGACGCGCGGCCGGATACGCCTGTGATGAAGATGACAACAACGGATACGTTTTTCACCAGTATCCGCAGCAGTGGGAAAGAACTTCCGATTGTTGAAAGCGACTTGCAGCACCATGCCAGCGGATGCTACAGCGTGCATTCCGGCGTGAAACGGATGAACCGCAAAGCAGAAAACCTGCTGGTACAGGCAGAAAAATGGAGCACGGTTTCTGATGTTATTGAAAAACAGGCTTATCCGCATGATTTTGCGCGGGCATGGAAGAGTGTTCTGTTTAACCAGTTCCATGATATTCTGGCCGGAACCAGTATTCCGAGCGCGTATGATGATGCTGCTTATGCGTACGGCGAGGCAATGGCAATCGGACAGCGTAATTTAAATTATGCGCTTCAGGCAATTTCCTGGGATATTAATATTGATCTGGATCCGGCGATGAAGCCGATTGTAGTATTCAATCCGCATGGATTTTCCGGGAAAATGGCGGTTGATCTTGAGGTCCGTGGGCTGAGCAATGATAACTTTCGCCTGGTTGATGAGAACGGAACGCTGATTCCGGCACAGCGGATTCAGTCTGAGGCAACCGTAAACGGCCAGTCCAGACTGCTGTTTGTTGCGGATCTTCCGGCTTTTGGATATCGTGTTTACCGGATTTTTATGAAGCTTGAAGAAACGCCGGATCAGGGAATGCCGGTTGCGGTAACAGAAAACAGTGTGGAAAACGATCATTTCCGGATTGTGTTTGACGAAAAGACCGGTCTGATGACCAGTTATTATGATAAGCAGGAAGAGCTTGAAATCTTGCGGAGACCCGGAGCAAGACTTGCTGTTATGAAAGATCCGGGAGATACCTGGAGCCATAACATCTTTTCGTTCCGGGAGGAGCTTGGCAATATGTCGCTGGTTTCCATGAAGATTCTGGAAAAAGGTCCGGTACGTTCTGCGCTCCGCATTAAGTATCGTTGGAACGAATCTTATGTGGTTGAGGATTTTCGGATGTACCGCGAACTGGATCAGGTGGAAGTAAAGACGGTGATCGACTGGAGAGAACCACGGACCATCCTGAAACTGAAGTTTCCGGTCAATTTCAATTTCCGCAAGCCGACCTATGAAATTCCGTACGGAACCATCGAAAAGTCAGCAAACGGCGAGGAAGAACCGGGGCAGAGCTGGATTGACTTTACTGGTGAGCACTTTAAGGCAGGAAAAATGTATGGCCTTGGCATTGTAAACGACAGCAAATTCAGTTATAGCTTTGATATTGACGAGATGGCAGTAACACTTCTGAAAAACTCAGTATATGCGCACCATGATCCGAAGCAGCTGGATCCGGACGAAGAATACCGGTTCGTTGACAGCGGCATTCAGGAAATGACGTATGTGTTAGTACCGCATAAGAATAACTGGAAGCAGTCTGAGATCGTCAAAACAGCAGCGGCTGTCAACCAGAGGCCTTCTGTGATTATTGAAACCTTCCACAAGGGCAGACTGCCGCAGAATAAGAGTTTTCTGCAGATCGACGCAAAGGAAATTATGCTCGGTGCGCTGAAAAAATCGGAAGATGGAAACGGCGTCATTGCAAGAGCCTATGAAACAATGCACCACGAAGTAAACTGCAGAATCGGGCTGTCCTTTATGAACCGTGTCATTGA
>CAJMMH010000186.1 GCA_905214365.1 uncultured bacterium | reverse complement strand
GTTCCCAGATCGGAAAGAAGGAGAGCATTGCTGATACAGCGCGCGTTCTCTGCCGGATGTACGATGGTATTGAGTACCGTGGTTTTGGCCAGGAAATCGTTGAGGATCTGGCAAAGTATTCTTCTGTTCCGGTATGGAACGGACTGACCAACGAGTTCCATCCGACCCAGATGCTTGCTGATTTACTGACAATTCGCGAGAAGTTCGGTCATCTGAAGGGAATTTCTTTGACCTATATGGGAGATGCCCGCTACAATACCGGAAATTCGCTGATGGTTGCGTGCGCAAAGATGGGTATGAACTTCACAGCGTGCTGCTGCAAAAAGTACTTCCCGTCGGAAGAACTGGTAAGTACCTGCAGAGAAATTGCGGCAGGAACCGGAGCAACGATCACTCTGACCGAGGACCCGGCAGAAGGCGCAAAGGGCACGGATGTGATTTACACGGACGTATGGGTTTCTATGGGAGAACCGGACGAGGTATGGAAGGAGCGTATTTCGGATCTGCTTCCGTATCAGGTCAATGCAGAACTGATGAAGAAGGCGTCTCCAAACGCAGTATTCATGCACTGCCTGCCGGCATTCCACGATCTGAATACCGGAATCGGAAGAACCATTTCCGAGAAGTTCGGTCTGAATGAGCTGGAAGTAACAGATGAGGTGTTTGAGAGTCCGCAGTCCATCGTATTCGATGAGGCGGAAAACCGGATGCATACCATCAAGGCAGTGATTGCGGCAACCATTTAAGGAGTTTTCACTATGAGGCGGAAAAGCGGAATCGGTGTGGAGCTGTTTCAGATTTTGCTGTCGCTTGGAATTATCTGCGCTTCGATCTTTCTGATTCTGGACTGGAAGCAATATGATTTCTGCTTCTGCATTGTATTCGGGCTGGGTGTGGTGCTGTCGTTTACCCGCGGTGTCTGCGCAGTTCGGTCGGACAGCAGGAAAATGGCAAAGTTCGGACTGGCGGCATTGTGTTTTCTGGGAACGGCGATTATGACGGGAATGTTGGTCGGCAGCGTGCTGACAACCTGGTTCCTGTAAGGAGGAAGGCAGTTGAAAGCAAAGCTTTTGGAGTTACTCAGGCAGACAGACGGATACGTATCCGGGCAGGAGCTGTGTGAGCGCTTCGGCGTGTCACGTACGGCAGTCTGGAAGGCGATCCGCAGTCTGGAAGAGGACGGATATGTGATCGAAGCAGTGAGAAACCGGGGATATCATTTGACAGAGGAGCCGGATATCCTGACAAAGGAGAGCTGTGCGAGCCATATTACGACGGAATGGGCAGGAAAGTATCTGGAGGTCTATGAAGAGATTGATTCCACGAACCGCCGTGCCAGACAGCTTGGAGAAGAGGGCGCTCCGCACGGGGCGCTTGTAACGGCAGACAGTCAGACAGCAGGAAAGGGAAGAAGGGGCAGAAGCTGGGTAACGCCGCGTGGTTCTGCCCTTGCGTTTTCTCTGCTGCTGCGTCCGACGCTGCCGCCGGAGCATGTCTCGATGATTACATTAGTCTCGGCGTTGGCGGTCAGTCAGGCAATTGATGAGATGACCGGTCTGCAGACGCAGATTAAATGGCCCAACGATATTGTGTATAACCGGCGTAAGCTGTGCGGGATTCTGACGGAAATGAGTACGGAGCTGTCGTTGATCCATTATGTGGTGACAGGAATCGGAATCAATGTGCATATCACAAACTTTCCGGAGGAACTGGCAGAGAAAGCTACGTCACTGTATCTTGCCTGCGGCAAACATATTTCAAGAAGCGCGCTGCTCGGATTGATTATGAGGTATTATGAGAAGTATTATGAGCAGTTTGCGGCGGACGGAGATCTGCGGTCGCTCCGCACAGTTTATGAAGAAAAGCTGGCGGGAAAAGGCGGTACGGTAAGTATTATCAGTGACAGCGGCGAGCGCAGGGGAACCTGTCTCGGTATTACCGATCTCGGCGCGCTTCGGGTTGCGTTTGAAGACGGAGCGGACGAAGAAATCATCTCCGGTGAGGTGTCGGTCCGCGGAATTTACGGATATATCTGACAGGTGGAGAAAAATGGCAGAGAAATTAACAAATATTGTATTGTGCGGAGCGAATTCCTACAATCAGAAGTATTATTTTAACCATGCGTTTGATCGACTTCCGGACGCGGTAAAGCAGGAGCTTCAGGTGATGTGTGTTTGGTTTACCGAGGACATCGGAGGAATTCTGACGATGGAGTTTCAGCCGGACGGTTCGCTGATTCTGAAAACAGAGGCGGATGACAGCGATTATTATTATGATGAAGTCGGCGCAGGGATGAAGCTGCACCAGATGCAGTTTGAAAAGCGGGAGCTGATGGAGTCGTTAGAGCTTTTTTTCCGTACCGTGCTGCTGCATCAGCCGCTTGAGGGACTGGAAGAACCCAACGCGCAGGATGCGGCCCCAAAAGCCGGGAATGGGAACGGTGCGAAGCAGTGAAGA
Source organism: uncultured bacterium (assembly GCA_905214365.1). GTDB lineage: Bacteria > Bacillota > Clostridia > Lachnospirales > Lachnospiraceae > Anthropogastromicrobium. Next base: position 3,249 of record CAJMMH010000186.1, on the reverse strand, counting down.
TCGGTCAGGTAGAAATAAAAGTTCCAACGGCGCTCGGTCCGATGGCGGGCGTCACTGATCTTCCGTTCCGCAGACTGTGCAGGGAACAGGGCTGCGGACTTCTATATACAGAGATGGTCAGTGCCAAAGCAATGTATTATGGAAACAAAAACACAGCGCCGTTATTAAAAACCGGCGACTGGGAGCATCCAATTTCCGTTCAGCTCTTTGGAAGCGATCCGCAGCTGCTTGCCGATATGGCGGCGAGACTGGAAGAGGGACCGTACGATATCATTGATCTGAACATGGGCTGTCCGGTACCGAAGGTTGTCAACAATCACGAGGGTTCCGCGCTGATGAAGGATCCGCAACTGGTGCGGCAGATCCTGGCAGCGATGGTGCACGCGGTGAAAAAGCCGGTAACGGTCAAGATTCGCAAGGGCTGGAACGAAAGCCAGGTCAATGCGGTTGAGATCGCGAAAATCGCTGAGGACTGCGGCGTGGCTGCGATTGCCGTTCACGGAAGAACCAGAGAGCAGTATTACGCGGGAAAGGCAGACTGGGAAATCATCCGCCGCGTGAAGGAAGCAGTCTCGATTCCGGTCATCGGAAACGGCGATGTCACCGATGGAGAAAGCGCGCTGCGTCTGATGCGGGAAACCGGCTGCGATGGAATCATGATTGCCAGAGCAGCAAGAGGAAATCCCTGGATTTTCCGGGAAGTAAAGGCTGCATTGGCTGGGGAGCCGATCCCGCCGAAGCCAACGCAAAAAGAGATGCTTTCCATGCTGCTGCGGCACGCGAAGATGCAGACGGAGGAATTCGGTGAGCATATGGGAATCCTTCAGATGCGCAAGCAGGTGGCCTGGTATACGGCCGGATATCCCAACTCCGCGCGTCTGCGCCGGGAAGTAAACCTGGCGGAAACCATGGAAGACCTGAAAAGTTTGTTGACAAGCTATGCGGTTTCCGATATAATATTATGAATGTAAGTGTGCCTTTTCGGCACTGGGTGGGGCAACTCACAGATTGATGCCGCGGCAGTGCCGCGTGGGAGGTTGAATATATCATGGCAGATAAGAAAATGATGACCGTCGATGGTCTGAAAAAGCTTCAGGAAGAGCTGGATGATCGTAAACTGGTCCAGAGAAAAGAAATTGCGGAGAAGATTAAGGAAGCCCGTGAGCAGGGAGACCTTTCCGAGAACGCAGAGTATGATGCGGCCAGAGACGAGCAGCGCGACAATGAGGCCAGAATTGAAGAGTTGGAAAACCTGGTCAAAAACGCGGTCGTTATCGCGGAGGATGAGATCGACCACAGCAGAGTCCATGTCGGTTCTACCGTAAAGTTACTTGACGAGGAAATGAACGAGGAGATCGAGTTCTCGATCGTCGGTTCTGCCGAGGTAAACAGCCTGGAACACAAGATTTCCAACGAGTCTCCGCTTGGACGTGAGCTTGTCGGGAGGGGTGTCGGCGATGAGTTTGAGCTTGACTGCATGGGAATTGCGGTTAAGTATAAGATCATCGACGTTACAAGAGAGTAAGCAACAAGTGTGTCCGGTGGGTTGTGCTGCAGTAGGTTTCGTCATATGCGCGCACAGCCTGCCGGATTTTTCGGCACATAGCCGTTCATATGTAGAAGATCAGAATATACGCTCAGAATCTTGTTATGCCTGAATTTGCGGGATCCGCAGAGGCGGGTATATAAGTTTTTTTGAGTGCATCAAAGAAAGATAAGGAGTTAAAAATGGCGGGAACAGCAAATCAGGAACAGGATATTAATCAGCTGCTGAAGGTACGCCGTGAGAAGCTGGCGGAGCTTCAGGCGGCAGGACAGGATCCGTATGTGATTACGAAGTATGATGTAACTGCGCATACGTCTGATATAAAGGACCAGTTTGAAGAAGGAAAGGAAATTTCCATTGCGGGACGTCTGATGTCCAAGCGTGTGATGGGAAAGGCTTCCTTCTGCAATGTTCAGGATCTGAAGGGAAACATCCAGTGCTATGTGGCAAGGGATATCATCGGAGAGGATCCGTATAAGGCATTTAAGAAGATGGATATCGGCGATATCGTTGGTCTGAAGGGAACGGAGTTTATCACCAAGACCGGCGAGAAGTCCGTTCATGTCGAGGAGATTACGCTGCTGTCCAAGAGCCTGCAGATTCTTCCGGAGAAGTTCCATGGTCTGACCAATACCGATACCCGTTATCGTCAGCGTTATGTGGATCTGATTATGAATCCGGAGGTAAAGGATACCTTTATCAAGCGTTCTAAGATTATTAAGGAGATTCGTAATTTCCTGGATGGTCGCGACTTCATGGAGGTTGAGACTCCGATGCTTGTTTCCAATGCGGGCGGCGCTGCGGCAAGACCGTTTGAGACACATTACAATGCGTTGGATGAGGATGTAAAGCTTCGTATTTCTCTGGAACTGTATCTGAAGAGACTGATTGTCGGCGGATTAGAGCGCGTTTATGAGATTGGCCGCGTATTCCGCAACGAGGGTGTTGATACCCGTCACAACCCGGAGTTTACGCTGATGGAGCTGTACCAGGCATATACCGATTACGAGGGCATGATGGAGCTGACTGAGAGTATGTTCCGTTACCTGGCGGAAAAGGTATGCGGCAGCACTGTGATCAGCTACAACGGAACGGAGATTGATCTTGGAAAGCCGTTTGCCCGTCTGACCATGATTGATGCGATCAAGAAGTATGCCGGTATTGATTTTGATACAGTTACGACCGATGAAGAGGCAAAGGCACTGGCTGATCAGCACCATATTGCGTATGAGCCCCGCCACAAGAGAGGCGACATCATCAACCTGTTCTTCGAAGAGTACTGTGAAGAGAAGCTGATCCAGCCGACCTTTATCACCGATCATCCGATTGAGATTTCCCCGCTGACCAAGAAGAAGCCGTCTGACCCGAGCAAGGTAGAGCGTTTCGAGCTGTATATCAATACCTGGGAGATGTGCAACGCGTATTCCGAGCTGAATGACCCGATCGACCAGAGAGAGCGTTTCAAGGCACAGGATGCGGCTGCGGACGCAGGCGATGAGGAAGCAAACCACACTGATGAGGACTTCCTGAACGCGCTGGAGGTAGGTATGCCTCCGACAGGCGGCATCGGTTACGGTATTGACCGTCTGGTTATGCTGCTGACCGATTCACCGGCAATCCGTGATGTATTGCTGTTCCCGACAATGAAATCCTTAGATGGTGTAAATAAGAAAAATGATGTAAATAATACAGCTTCTGAAGCA
>CAJMMH010000185.1 GCA_905214365.1 uncultured bacterium | reverse complement strand
GATGAGGCTCAGGCTGGTGATAACATCGGTGCTCTGCTTCGTGGTGTTCAGAGAAACGAGATTGAAAGAGGACAGTGCCTCTGCAAGCCGGGTTCTGTAAAGTGCCACAAGAAGTTTACCGCTCAGGTTTACGTTCTGACCAAGGACGAGGGTGGTCGTCATACTCCGTTCTTCAACAACTACAGACCGCAGTTCTATTTCCGTACCACTGACGTTACCGGCGTTTGCGAGCTGCCGGAGGGTACCGAGATGTGCATGCCTGGTGATAACGTTGAGATGACCATCGAGCTGATTCACCCGGTAGCTATGGAGCAGGGTCTTCGTTTCGCTATCCGTGAGGGTGGCAGAACCGTAGGTTCCGGCCGTGTTGCTAAGATCATCGAGTAATCTTTGATTCAGCACAGATCATTGAAATAAGTTCCGCAGTTCCTGAGAGATCAGGGACTGCGGTTTCTTTTTTATCTGGATATCCGGATGGACAATGGGGGATTATTATGTTCTGGAAGCGGAAAAAGGAGGATAACAGCCGTGATGCCGGACAGCCATCGGGGATGGAGCCGGTGATCCGCGCAAGCATCTGTACCGGAGAAAAAGTAGCAGGGTTCCAGGATCCGTCAAGCGGGCATTTTGAGGATCGTATGCTCTTGCGGACACCGCAGGATTTGGATGAGTTTTGCCGGAAGTATCATGTGAAAAAAGAAGAAATCAGGACGATTTATTAGATGTACTCTCGGAATCTCTTATGCACCTGCCTTTGCGGCTGATTTTCTGCCGTAGATGTCTGAATTTTATCAACGTACGCGCCGCGTACGCCTCAAAAATTCAGGCATCTTCGACAAAAAATCCTCTCGCAAATTCAGGTACAACGAGATTCCGAGAGCACATTTAGAAGAAGTGGAGGAACGCAGAAAAGTGGATCAGAAGACACAGCAGAATATGCCGGACGATCATGGAGTACAGAAAGCACAGCAGACCGGACGGCAGCAAATGACAATGGAGATGAAGATTATTGCGCATATGCACAGTGATTTTCCGGAGAAATTTGGTATCCCGCGCCAGAGCGGACTGGTAAACAGCCTGCAGTCGATGATTATTTTTGAGCCGGAGTACCGTAACCCGCATGCATTCCGGGGATTGGAAGGCTATTCTCATATCTGGATTCTGTGGGAGTTTTCAGAAGCGGTGCGCGCCGACTGGTCGCCGACGGTTCTGCCGCCGCGGCTTGGCGGAAAGACAAGAATGGGAGTATTTGCAACCCGTTCGCCGTTTCGTCCCAATCCGATTGGTCTTTCCTGCGTTCAGTTGGAAAAGATTGCGCAGCACCCGAAGTTTGGACCGGTTCTTTACGTATCCGGCGCTGATCTCATGGACGGCACACCGATTTTTGATGTAAAACCATATCTTCCTTATACGGACAGCCGCCCGGAGGCAACGGATGGATTTGCCGGAACGGTATTCGATCATCATCTGGATGTGGTATTTCCGGAAGAATTGCTTGACTGTTTTCCGGAAGATAAACGGAAGGCAGCAATCGAGATTCTGGAGCAGGATCCGCGCCCGGCCTATCAGGAAGATCCAGAACGGCGCTACGGCACGTCCTTTGCCGGATACGATATCCGGTTCCACGTCCGGGATGGTGTGCTTACCGTCTGCGAGGTTGTGCCGCTGCGTTACTGTTCACGGTAGGAATTTTCTGAACTGAAAATTCCGTAAGATAACGTAGTGGTTGTGGGATTTTGCCGATTCTGCATGCGAAGCATCGACAAAATCCGTTGCTGTTTGAGCGCAGCGTGAACAGTAACGCAAAATCAACCAATAAAATGCTTGCATCTTTTTCGGGAATCGGTTACAATGAAACTGATATGAGAGTGGCAGTGTTCTGCGCGCTTATATCAGAAAATAAAAAGGTCATATAACTGGCGGAAAGTGTATCTGCCGTCCCAATTGGGAAGCAGATACATGGTGGGTTTACCCACAGGGAGTATGACTGGATCCGAACCGACCGCCTGGGTACCCATTGCTTCTGCGGCGGGTATCCAGTTTTTTTGCGTCAATTTGACGCAGACAGAGCTTGCTGTCTGAGCGGGAAATGGAGCAGGGCATGCACTACAGATGGAGGAAAAAGAAAATGAAGATGGTATCATTGAATCAGGAGCTGGCGTCAACTTCTTATCCGGGAAGAGGTATCGTAATCGGACGGTCCGCAGACGGAAGCAAGGCAGTAACTGCGTACTTCATTATGGGAAGGAGTGTCAACAGCAGAAACCGTGTCTTCGTTGAAGACGGAGAGGGAATCCGTACCCAGGCATTTGATCCGTCCAAGCTGGAGGATCCGAGTCTGATTATTTATGCGCCGGTGCGTGTTCTGGGTGATCTGACTATTGTGACAAATGGTGACCAGACCGATACTATTTACGATGGCATGAACCGTGGAGAGACCTTTGAGCAGTCGCTGCGCTGCCGTGAGTTTGAGCCGGATGCGCCGAATTATACGCCAAGAATTTCCGGAATTATGCAGGTGAAGGATGGAAACTACTCGTATTCTATGTCCATCCTGAAGAGCGACGAGGGAAGAGGGGATGCCTGCAGCCGCTATACATTCTCCTATGAGAATCCGAAGGCCGGAGAGGGTCATTTCATTCATACCTATATGGGAGATGGAAATCCGCTTCCGAGTTTTGAAGGCGAACCGACACGCGTCAGTATGGAGGGTGATATTGATACCTTCACAAAGCAGGTATGGGAAAACCTGAATGAGGACAATAAGGTATCCCTGTTTGTTCGCTATATTGACATTCAGACGGGAGCCTGCGAGACAAGGATTATCAATAAGAATCAGTAAACAGCGCAGCGGAACTTGCCTGGATCAGGAGTGGTACAAGCCCCTCCTGACAAACTGCGAAGCAGTTATTTGATTATGAGCAAGTAGCGAAGCGGATTGCGAATATCCGCTTGACATAATAAAATAATCCGGCGGGAAACGCCGATGTAAAACGCGTAAAGAAAGGATAAATACGACCATGAATGAAATTCAGCTGAAGTATGGATGCAATCCCAATCAGAAACCTTCCCGTATTTATATGCAGGATGGAAGCGATCTTCCGGTAACGGTGCTTTCCGGCAGACCGGGATATATTAATTTTCTGGATGCGCTGAACGGCTGGCAGCTCGTCAGCGAACTGAAGCGTGCGACCGGACTTCCTGCAGCAACCTCTTTTAAACATGTTTCTCCGGCAGGAGCCGCGGTCGGCCTTCCGCTTGATGAGATGATGGCAAAGATTTACTGGGTAAAGAATTATGAGAATCTGTCTCCGCTCGCATGCGCGTATGCCCGTGCCAGAGGCGCAGACCGCATGTCCTCCTTTGGTGATTTTATCGCACTTTCCGACGTTTGCGATGTGGATACGGCAAAGATGATTAAGCGTGAGGTATCCGATGGTGTTATTGCTCCTGGCTATGAGCCGGAGGCGCTGGAAATTCTGAAGGAAAAGAAAAAGGGCGCGTACAATGTGATCCAGATTGACCCGGCATATACACCGGCGCCGATCGAACACAAACAGGTATTCGGTATCACATTTGAGCAGGGAAGAAACGAGCTGGTCATTGACAACGAGCTGCTGTCCCATTTTGTAACCGAGAATCAGACCGTTCCGGAGTCAGCAGTGATTGATATGAAGATTGCGCTGATTACGTTGAAATATACGCAGTCCAACTCTGTCTGCTACGTAAAGGGCGGACAGGCAATCGGAATCGGCGCAGGCCAGCAGTCCAGAATCCACTGTACCAGACTGGCAGGGCAGAAGGCGGATAATTGGTTCCTTCGTCAGTCTCCGCAGGTACTCAATCTGCCGTTCCTTGACAAGATCAAGCGGGTAGACCGTGACAATGCGATTGATGTTTACATGGGCGAAGAGTATATGGATCTGCTTGCGGACGGTGAGTGGCAGAAGTTCTTTAAGGAAAAGCCGCCGGTATTCACCAGAGAGGAAAAGAGGGCATGGCTTGATCAGATGACTGACGTGACGCTTGGCTCCGATGCGTTCTTCCCATTCTCTGACAACATCGAGCGCGCGCACAAGAGCGGCGTTAAGTACATTGTACAGCCGGGCGGCTCTGTTCGTGATGACGCGGTGATCGAGTGCTGCAACAAGTACGGCATTGCCATGGTATTTACCGGAATCCGTCTGTTCCATCATTGATCGCCAAAGCAGCGTTTGCATGTATTTTGCGGCTGCTGATGCACAGAAAATGGTCGAAATTTGTCGGGTCGATCTTTTGTAATTGAATTGTAAAGATTCCGGCAGCGGTTGCCATTGAATTTGAAATATTCGTATGATATAATACCCTCAGTATGCGGGAGAAGATGTCCCGCGTACCGGGGGCTTTTGTGTATTGCGGGAGCTCGATAGAAAGAGACGGGGAGCCTGAAGTGTGTCTGATGATTCCGACAGTCGGCACATTCCGGGATGCTGACCCGTCTGTTTACATATTGTGAACAAGGAGGATAAGCAATGATTTGTCCAAAATGCGGAGCAAAGCTTGTTTCAGGAACATCGGTCTGCCCGATCTGCGGAAGCAAACAGAAGATTTCCGCCGGTCCGTCATCGGCAACATCGGAGGCAAGGCGTGTGACAAGGACACCGGCAGGGGAGCGCAGAACAGAACCGGAAAAGCGCAGTCGCTATGATGACGATGCGTACAGCGGCGATTCCCGACATGACTCAGATGACAGTTATGGGGATAGCGGTTACGATGACAGCGGCTACGACAGCGATGGCTATGACGAGCCGGATCGTTATGACGATGGTTATGATGACGATGGCAATGACGATTATGGCAGCGGCTATGATGACGACTATGAGGAAGAGGACAGCTATGAAGACCGGAAGGGAAAGAAGGTCCGCGGCGTTCTGATTGGCGTTATTATTTCCGCAGTTGTTGTAATTGGAATTATGGTTGCGCTGATTGTCATGCTGCTTCAGAAGCAGGGCGGGAAGCCTGATGTACCTCAGACAATTGACAGCACCAAGCAGCAGGCATCCGGCGGGATTGAGACGACCGATTCCAAGACTGAAGAGCAGACTGAGGAAGCGAGCAGCGAAGAGCCGAGTATCGAAGTACATGGAAAGCAGATTAAGGTAGACAACAACATCTACGAGAAAAATGATGATGGAAGCGTAACGCTGGTTGAGTACAATTCCAATACGTCGATTGTTCTTCTGCCGTCAACAGTCGGAGGGTTCCCGGTAACGGCAATTGCGAGCCATGCGTTCAAGAACAGCAAGGATGTGCAGTACCTGAAGCTTTCAGGCAACATCACGCAGCTGGATACGTTTTCCTTGTACGATTTGACGTCCCTAAAGGAGGTTGTGATTCCGGCATCGGTAACGGAGATCAAAACTTATGCGTTCAGCCATGTTGAGACTTGCATTACGCCGGAGGGAAGCTTTGCGGCAACCCATATGGCGCGGATTGCAGGAAAGATTGTATATGGAGACAGTCTGTCAGTGGAGAACGGAACGAGAATTCCGGTAACACCGAACAGCGATCCGGTACCGTCATATACGCAGCCGACAACTGCACCGACGCAGCCGGCAGTGCAGCCGACCCAGCCTGCAACTCAGCCGACCCAGCCGGCGGAAACACAGCAGCCAGAGACCCAGCCGACGGAAACGCAGCCGACAGAGCCGCAGCCGACGGAAACGCAGCCGACAGAGCCGCAGCCGACGGAAACGCAGCCGACAG
>CAJMMH010000184.1 GCA_905214365.1 uncultured bacterium | reverse complement strand
CGGGAAGCGGTATTCCTCTGCTTTCGCGATTGCAATTTCAGGTGCCTTCAACCGCCCGACAAGCGCAGCTTCTTTTTCCGGCTTCCAGCCGGTTTCCACATCCAATATGTAGACGAAGTACAGATCCGGCTTTTTTCTTGCGTCAAGAGACCGTCTGACAACCTGGACGCGGATCTGCGACCCGGCAGAAAGTCCTAACAGGCGGCAGACCTTTTTTTTCATCTCCTGCTCTGTATGGGAACAGGGCAGCTTTACATTGCTGATCCGTATCATTTTTATACACTCCTTCCGGCAATTACTCCGGTTGCCCACGCCCACTGCAGGTTATAACCGCCGCAGATCCCGTCTGCGTCAAGCATCTCCCCAGTCAGATACAGGCCCTTTGTTTTTTTGGATTCCATCGTTTCCGGATTAATTTCTGTCAGGGGGATACCTCCTGCGCAGACCTGCGCCTGCGCGAGCGGATTTACGCCGGCCACAGTCAGCTCCCACCGTTTGAGTTGCTCGGCAAACGACGATAACGACAGCTGCGGCGACCGTTTGATCAACGCCCGGATCAGCCGGTCCGGCAGCAGCCCGATGAGCAGCTCCTGTCCGGATTTATAGTTCATCTGACGGTGGCGCTCAAACAGCAGAAGCTCCAGATCTTTTCTGCTTTTTCCAGGGAAAAAATCAAGCACTGCGCATACCTTCTTTCCCTCCGCCAGGGCAACTGCCGCATACCGGCTCACCTGAAATGCCGGAATCCCGGAAACACCGTAATCCGTCAGCTGAAGCTCCCCGGTATCCGCCGCCAGCACGCGGTCAGCTTCTAACGCAATCATCCCGTTAATCCGGACTCCTGCCCAATCCGGCACACTGCTCTTTGCGCAGCGGATTCCGGTCAGCGCCGGATACAAACCAGTTACATGATGCCCAAGAGCTTCCGCCAGCTCATATCCTCCAGCCGCTTTTTGCGGCGCAATCCCTGCCTTTGATCCGCAGGAAAGAATCACCCGGTCCGCCCGGTATGTCTTCCCATCCGCACTGCGCAGCTGAAACCCGTCCTTTTCTTTGGTGATGCGGACAATCCGGCAGTTCGTAACCACTGGCACCTTCCTGTGCGCTAACTCCATTTCAAAAACAGCCCGCACAGATGCCGCCTGACCGGATGCCGGATAATAATATCCGTTCTTCACCATCGGTTCAATCCCAAGACTCTGCAGAAAGGCAACCGTCTCTTCCGTCGAGAATGCGGAAAGCACCTCTCTGACCTGCGCCATGCTTCCGGACCGGAAACAGTCTGCTGTCATCTTAGCATTGGTATAGTTGCATTTTCCGTTTCCGGTTGCAAGAATCTTTTTTCCGGGCTGATCCTGCACTTCCAGCAGTATCACATCTTCTCTTCTCCGTGAGGCAGTCACTGCCGCCGCCATCCCGGAAGCCCCGGCTCCAATAATCGCCACTCTTTTTTTCATAAACGATCTGTTCCCCCAGTCCGGACATTTCCGGATTCCTTTGAATCTTTTCTGCCACTCGCCAGCAGGAGTATTCAGAACTGAAACGTTATCCTTATCCCCCGCTCCGTTCACTCAGAAACGGTTAATGATCAAATCCTCTGTGCCGCCTGGACAGGCCTCAACAATGCTACCACATCTTCATATGATTCCAGATATCTGCCCTGCTCCAGACTCCGCAGCGTTTCTGCGGAAAAATATGGCCGGCTGACTGGCTGCTCCAGCACAAGGGCCAGGCGGTCAGCCGTATATACACGGATCTGATTCTGTTCCAGATGACACCAGTAGAGAAAGCGGGGATGCTCATCCGGTGTTTTGCCTACCCGTATGACCGCCCTCCAGCCAGAAAACAATTCCAAATGAAGCCTGGTATATCCAGCTTCAACAAGCTCTCTTGGAATTGGCCTTGTTTCCAGAAATCCGGCAAACGCTGTCTCATCCATTCCGGCATACTCCTGCGGCTTTAAATATAACAGCTGCTGCACCTGCTCTTCTGAAAATGGGCATGCTGTCTGCTCACCGCCTGTGCTGTCTTCCAGTTTCCATGCCAGCACAGCGCTTCCTTTCAGGCGCACCGGCTGTATGTCCGGCATTTCTTTTAGCTGCCCGGACACCCAGATATCCGTCTCTGTCTCCGCCCTGTTTCTGTTTTTCTGATCCTGTATCAGCTGTGCAGACACTGAATACGAAATTTCCGACAGCAGAAACAGAATCAGAAAAGCACAAAAAATCCGTCCCGCATACTTCATACAGACTGCCTTTCTTTTCCGGTTTTCCGGATGTTGCCTTTTGTTGTGCAGTTTCGGAAACGATACGCGGCAGCCGCCCTGCGTATCTGCCGGGCAACTGCTTAACGGATTCAAAGCCGCATTATACGTACGATTTCCGTATATTTCCAGTATGTGTCGGATTTTTCTCTTTCATACACTCCGGGACTTCCACTCAGACGGTTCTCCATCAGAAGTTGATCTGATACAGACAATCCTCCCCTGCTGCAGGAAGCCCGCCTGATCTGCCCCTGTTACAGCAATCTCGTTTTCTTTGCCAGACGGACAAGGCGTCCGCCCATCGGCAGATCATTCAGATCCCGCTCGTTCATCAGTCCTGTTTTCAGGATAATTACCGCATATACTGCCACCGCCGCAATGACTGCAAGCAGCATCGGAAGTGCCCGTCCCGGAAGAATCAGTCCGGTAAGGCGGTAAACAGCATAGCAGGCTGCTCCCATTACCAGAGAGCACAAAAACGGCATGAAAATTGTTTTCACCCAGTTCAGATGATACCCGATATAGTTTCTCAGCGAAATCAGGTTCAGAATCGTCATCATCAGTCCGAAACAGGAATATCCGATGATCATTCCGTAAATCCCAAGATGAAATACCCACATCAGAATCGCTGCCGCCGCAACATGAGCGCCGAGTGAAATCACGGAATGGAACATCGGCACCTTCATACGGTCAATTCCCTGAAGAATCGAGTTGGTAATCGTTGACAAGGAGAACATGACAACCGCAATGCCTCCGGTCACAAGATACTTCCAGGCATCACTTGAATCCCCCGGAAACAGCGTCTTTACAATTGGATGGGCCAGAATCATCAGACCGACCGCTGATGGGAACGCAACCGTGCTTGTAAACTTCATAATCGCATTGATTTTCTTATAAACAAGCTTCATTTTTCCGGATGAATACGCCGCAGTCAGACTCGGTACAAGAGAAACCGCCATCGCGGAGGAAATCGATACCGGAATATGAATTAAGAGCAGGCACTTTCCGCTGTACGCGCCCCACATCCGCTGCCGGTCAACCATATCCCGGCCGGTTGTTGTCATGTAATAGCTGAACAGGCTTCCATCAACCAGATCAATCAGGTTGTAGACAGCCGTACTTAAAATAACCGGTACCGCAATCGCGAGCAGCACGCGAAACAGGTTTTCATATGATTCCTGCGTGCCTGTCCGGTCCTGGCGTACCTGCGTCGTCAGTGTTTTGCGGAAACGCAGATATAGAACAAAGACAAAGATCAGCGCGGTCAGCGCACCTGCTCCGGTTCCGAGCGCGCCTCCGGCAGCGCCCCACGCGCTGTCAAGCCCGTCGGCTCCGAGTGTCTTGTTCATCCCGGCTCCATAACTGAATAAAAACCATGCGCCTGCTACGGATACAACCGCATTGATGATCTGCTCCAACAGCTGGGATACCGCGGTCGGCTTTGTCGTCTGCAATCCCTGGAAAAATCCGCGGAATACACCAAGCAGCGCCATAATCAGAATGGTCGGCGCCATGAAGCGGAGGGCAATTGCCGCAAGCTCGTCCTTATAAAGAACAGAAGTAAATGCCTTTGCTCCGACCAGAACCAGCAGCGCAAACACCGTTCCGACCAGAAGCGCAAATAAAATCGCACACTGGAAAGTACGCTCTACATTTTTCCACTGTCCCTGCTCAACGCGGGCGGAAACCATCTTGGAAACCGCTAGCGGCAGACTGTAGGAAGACATCAGCAGAAGAATTGTATAGATGCTGTATGCATAGGAATACAGGGCATTTCCTTCGTCTCCGATAATCGACGTCATCGGGATGCGGTAAATCATGCCGATGATGCGGACCAGGATGGACGCGACTGCCAGAATACTGCCCTGCGCAATAAACTCGTTGCTTTTTGATTTTGCCATACGTTTATGTTCCTTCTTAAAATCTGTAAATTTCAGGAATTCCCGTTACCGGCGGATACCAAGCTCATCGAGAATCCTGCGCTGGCGGTCTTCCATAACCGAGCGCTCTTCTTCCTCCATATGGTCGTAGCCGAATAGATGCAACATACTGTGCGCAACTAAAAACGCCAGCTCTCTGCGCGGAGAATGTCCGTAATTCTGTGCCTGCTCCATCACCTTTTCCAGAGAAATCACAATATCGCCGAGCACCAGCTCACCAGTCTCAAAGTTGAAGTAATCCTCGGAGGCATCCTCCAACGGATCAAAATCTGCCGGTTTCTGATAATCAACCATCGGGAAGGAAAGAACGTCAGTCGGCGCGTCAATCCCTCTGTGCTCCCGGTTGATCTCATGGATTACCTCATTATCTGTCAGCAGAACATTGACCTCCGCTTCATACGGGCACTTTTCAAAATCCATGCAGCCGATTACAACGGTTCGGATCAGCTCTTCATAATCAAAATCCAGCTTTACGGAGGACTCATTTTCAATTGTTATTGCCATCTTCCCCTGCCTTTCCGCGGATACTCCGCGTCTCTGCGTACATATTCAGAATGCTTCTGCTTCTTTTCATATACCTCATATGCCTGGACGATCTTCTGAACCAGCGGATGTCTGACAACATCGCGGTTGTCAAGATATACAAACCCGATATCTTCGACATCCTTCAATACCTTGATTGCCGTATCCAGACCCGACGCGGTTCCTGCCGGAAGATCCTTCTGCGTCATATCTCCGGTTACAATCACCTTGGAACCGAAACCGATTCTTGTCAGAAACATCTTCATCTGGGCCGGTGTCGTATTCTGTGCCTCATCCAGAATGATATACGCGTTATCCAGCGTACGGCCGCGCATGTAGGCAAGCGGCGCAACCTCAATCAATCCCTTCTCTGAGTTATGGAGAAAGCTCTCCGCGCCCATAATCTGGTACAGTGCGTCGTAAAGCGGCCGTAAGTATGGATCAATTTTGCTCTGCAGGTCGCCCGGCAGAAAGCCAAGCTTTTCTCCGGCTTCGATTGCCGGTCTCGTCAGAATAATCCGGCTGACCTCTCCGTTTTTAAACGCGTTGATTGCCATTGCCATCGCCAGATAGGTTTTTCCGGTTCCAGCCGGGCCGATGCCGAAAACGATCATACGGTCACGGATCGTATCAACATAAGTTTTCTGTCCGACTGTTTTCGGCTTGACCGGTTTTCCGCTGACTGTCCGACAGATAATATCCCGGTCAATCTCAAGCACCTCATCGCTGCGCTCGGACATAGACATGGATAGTGTATAATCCACATTCTGCTCCGTAATCGCGTTGCCGCGCCTTGAAAGCTCACAAAGCGTATTCAGCACCTTTACAGCTGCCTCTGCCGCGCGCGGCGTCCCGGTAATTCGAACCGATTCATTCCGGTTGATCACGGTCACATGAAGCGCCCGCTCAATCTTCTTGATATGGCAGTCAAACTGACCAAATACGTTCTGCTGATGATCAAAAGGTATCTCTATTGTTTCTTCCGCTATACTCATCCACTATCTCCCATACTTCTTTATGTGCTCTCGGAATCTCGTTGTGCCTGGCTTTGCGAGAGGATTTTTTGTCG
>CAJMMH010000183.1 GCA_905214365.1 uncultured bacterium | reverse complement strand
GAGTTGCGATTGTAACTCCGTTTACTGAGGATGACCGGGTCGATTTTGACGAGCTCGGCCGCATGATTGATTATCAGATTGAAAATGACACGGATGCGATTATTATCTGCGGAACCACCGGAGAGTCTTCCACACTGACGCATGAAGAGCATGACGCGTGCATCCGTTATGCGGTAAAGCACACGGCAGGCCGTGTTCCGGTTATCGCGGGAACCGGTTCCAACTCAACAGCAGAGGCAATCCGCCTGTCTACTCACGCGCAGGAGTCCGGCGCGGACGCGCTGCTTTTAGTAACGCCGTATTACAATAAGGCAACGCAGGCAGGACTGATCCAGCATTATACGAAGATTGCGCAGAGCGTGTCACTTCCAATTATCCTGTATAATGTTCCGTCAAGAACCGGCGTCAACATTCTTCCGGAAACTGCGGTTGCACTGGCAAAGAATGTAAAGAACATCGTTGCAATCAAGGAAGCAAGCGGAAATATCGCACAGATTGCGAGACTGGCAGCGCTTGCCGATGGATGTATTGATATCTATTCCGGAAATGATAACGAGATCGTTCCAATTCTGTCTTTGGGCGGTATCGGTGTTATTTCCGTTCTTTCCAATGTAGCGCCGAAGCTGACACATGATATTGTTCAGAATTATCTGGACGGCGATGTAGAAACCAGCAGAAAGCTTCAGCTGGAGTCTGTTAATCTGATTGACGCGCTGTTCTGCGAGGTCAACCCGATTCCGGTTAAGACTGCGCTGAATATGCAGGGATGGAACGCAGGCGGACTCAGACTGCCGCTGAGCGAGATGAGCGAGAGCAACAAGGAGCGTCTCAGAGAGGCGATGGCACAGGCCGGACTGCTTCAGAAGGATTAATGGAGGATAAAAGATGCTGCGACTGATAATTCATGGATGCAACGGAGCGATGGGACACATGCTCTGTGAGGAAATTGCTTCTCAGGAGGGAATGGAGGTAGCTGCCGGTGTGGATCTGGCACAAAACAGTGCATATCCGTTTCCGGTTTATACATCATGGGATGCCTGCAAGGTTGAGGCGGATGCTGTCATTGACTTTACGGTAGCGGCAGCCGCGGACGGAGTACTTGAAGCGTGCAGAGCAAAAAAGCTTCCGTTAGTGCTGGCAACAACCGGCCTGTCCGCGCAGCAGCTTGCGCATGTAAAGGAAGTTTCCCTTGAAATTCCGTTGGTTCAGTCCTATAATATGTCTTTGGGAATCAACACGCTTGCCAAGGTACTCGAGGAGATCAGCCCGCTGCTTGCGGAGTCCGGCTTTGATATCGAGCTGGTAGAAAAGCACCATCGCCGGAAGCTGGATGCGCCGAGCGGTACAGCCCTTCTTCTTGCGGATGCTGCAAAGAAGAATCTGAACGGGGATTATCATTATGTATACGACCGCAGCAGCGTCAGACAGAGCCGTGATCCGCATGAGATCGGCATCAGCTCTGTTCGAGGAGGCACCATTGTCGGAGAACATGATGTGATTTTTGCCGGTCAGGACGAGGTCATCGAGCTGAGTCATCATGCGTTTTCCAGAGCGGTATTTGCCAAAGGCGCGGTTGCCGCGGCACGTTTTCTGCAGGGAAAAGAGCCTGGGTATTATACCATGCGGGATGTCATCGGGTAATGCGGAAACGCAATCGGTTTATGAAAAAGGGCGGGGATTTTTCAATCCCCGCCCTTTTAGGCTCCGATCAGCATCCGCATCCGTTGCCGCATCCGCATCCATTGTTATTGCCGCATCCGAAGCAGCTGAGCAGAAGAATCCAGATCAGAACATTGCATCCGCAGCTGCCGTTGTCACCGAACAGGTTGCTGATGCCGTTGCCGCATCCGCATCCGTCGTTTCCGCCGCAGCACAGAAGGATCAAAAGCAGCCAGATACAGTTGTTGGATCCGCATCCATTTCCATTGCAGGAGCCGCAGGAACCGCAGTTTGTTGCAGCCAAATCACTCATTGGAAGTACCTCCAAATCTCTTTACAGTGTATTGTATGTCAGAGCCGGAATTGGTGTTACCATTTTTAACAAATCAAGGAAGTCCCCTGCTTCCATTGCGAATATCCGCTTGACTCAGAACGTGCAGCGTCTTTTCCGCCGGGAATGAAGACGCTTGCGGACAGCGAGGAATGCGTCAGGGCTGACAAGCGGCTGATGCGTGCCGGGGACGATGATCCACTGTTCCTGGGAAACGCGGATCCGGCGGTCAGATTTGCAGTCTAGCTTTTGTTCCTTTCCCTGAACCATGCAGCCGGTATAGATCGGATTGGTAAGGATCCGGCGCACGGTACTGACAGACCAGACAGTATCGCCCATTTGCGGTGCGGAGCTGGCAGAGGAAAGTGGGCAGGAGCCGGTGAGCGGAGCCTGGAACAGCAGTCCGCACTGACGCTTCCATATTCCGGGGCGGCTGATGCGAGCGGCAGTCAGGCGGCCTGCAATTTCAGAGACGGATGCGCCGTCCAGATACCACTGATAGATATTCCGCACAACGGCTGCGGCAGGCGGATCCGGGACCAGACGGTGGCGGTCGGATGGATCTTTCGTATATCCGTAAGGCGCAAAGGAGCCGATAAATTGTCCGTTCTCCATTTTGCGGCGGAGAACGGCACGGATGTTGTCGGACAAGTCTTCGCAGTACCATTCGTTTAACAGGCCGTTCAGCTGCCGGATTTTCCGGCTGCGCGTCTGCGCGGTGTCCGTGCCGTCAACGATGCCGAGAAAACGGATGCCCCAGAGCGGAAACAGCTGGTTTAAGTACCGGTCCGCGGTTTCAAGGTCCCTCGTAAACCGGGACTGTGATTTGCACAGAATCACCTCAAACCGCCCGTGCCGCGCGTCATCGATCAGACGAAGAAACGCAGGCCTTTTGTTGTCAAGTCCGGAATAATTTTCATCCACGTAGACGGCATAGACGGTCAGCCCGTGTTTTTTGGCGTAATCCGCAAGAAGGAGCTGTTGGTTTTTAATACTCTCGCTGACGGCAGGCAGTCCGTCCGCTTTTTCATCTTCAACAGAAAGACGGCAGTAAATCGCTGCTAACATACATTACCTCAGGACAGGAGTTACTATAGCTTATGAAAATAAATCAGACAATGCAGAAAACCGCATCCGCCGCGTATCAGGAGCTGGAACTGTGGGAGAACCGGGCGAATCCACTCAGTGAAGAGGAACGGTTGGACGCGGCAGCATGGCCGTTATGCCGCTGGTACGAAGCGGAAAAAAGAGATCTTCCATGGAGAAAGGATACCAATCCGTATCATATCTGGATTTCGGAAATCATGCTGCAGCAGACGCGGGTCGAGGCGGTGAAACCATACTATGCGCGATTTATGGAGCAGCTGTCGGATGTGTCCGCGCTGGCAGACTGTCCGGATGAGCAGTTAATGAAGCTGTGGGAGGGACTGGGATATTATTCCCGGGCAAGAAACCTGAAAAAGGCTGCGCAGGTCTGCTGCGAGAACTATGAAGGAAAGCTTCCTGGAACATGGGAAAAGCTGCTTGCGCTGCCGGGAATCGGAAGCTATACGGCAGGAGCAATTGCGTCAATTGCGTACGGCGAACAGAAACCGGCGGTAGACGGAAATGTACTGAGGGTTGCGCACCGGCTTCTTGCCTGCGCGGACGATATCCTCAGCCAGAAGGTAAAAAAAGCACTGGAAGAAAAGCTGGAAGCGTCGATGAAGCGTACCGGAGTCGCTCCGGGAACTTTTAATCAGGCATTGATGGAACTTGGCGCCTGCGTCTGCATTCCAAACGGCGAGCCGCTGTGCAGTGTCTGTCCGTGGGAGAGGATCTGCCTGTCACACCAGCAGAACCGGACCGGGGAAATCCCATGGAAACAACCGAAAAAGCCGAGAAAAATCGAAAATAGGACTGTGCTGATTGTAACAGACGGGGAGCATCTGCTTCTGCATCAGAGACCGCAGACCGGACTCCTTGCCGGACTGTATGAGCCGCTGCAGACAGAAGGGACGCTCGATGCGTCGGAAGCAGAGCGTTTGTGGAAAAGTATTGTGCCGGTTCCCGCGCAGATTGATGCTGCGCCGGACGGAAAGCATATCTTTTCTCATATTGAATGGCACATGAAAGGCTGGAAGCTGTCCGTACCGCATCTTTTAGCATACCGGGAAGAACTGGAAAAACAGGGCTACCTGACCGTGTCCAGGCAGGAAATTCGGGAGCAGTTTGCAATACCAAAGGCATTTTCAGCGTGGAAAGAATTCTGGGAATAAAATAGAAATTTGTTGACTTAAATGTGAGGAAATGTTATATCTAAATTTAGGAGGACTTATAATTTTAGATATATGAAAATTTGTTGTCTGCTTTTGGATGAGAAAATTATGCAAGAGGTGCTTGCGCAAATCGCATCTTAATGGGACGCTGCATTAAATAAGACGGTTGGAACGGGAGGGCAATTATAATGATTTTATATCACGGAAGTAATGTTACCGTAGATTATCAAAAACTTATCCGACAAAATCGCTATTTGGACTTTGGCTTCGGATTTTATACCACTACCAACCGTGACCAGGCGGTGAACTTTGCGCAGAAGGTCACAGCCCGGCGGAAAACAGGTGTTGCTACGCTGAATATCTACTCAGTGGATGATGAGGTGGCGTTCAGGGAGTGCAGACTGCTGCGCTTTGACAGCCCGGATGAGGCTTGGCTGGATTTTGTGGCTGAAAACCGTCAGGGAACTTATCAGGGAAAGCAGCATGATTTGATTTATGGCGCAGTGGCTAATGATGATGTGTACCGCACCATTACCTTGTATATGACTGGGGTGTTGGATAAGGAGCAGACGCTGGAGGCACTTAAGATTCGAAAATTGTTTAATCAGCTTGTGTTTGCGACGGAAAAGTCTCTGCAGTACCTGCATTTTGAAGAGAGGGAGTTTGTATGAATGAAGATCAGTTCAGCGCAATGCTGGCAATTATTGTACCGCCCATTATTGAACAGATTACAAAAAACAGCAATGTGGACGATGAAAAAGCTATCTCCCGCTTTTATCAGTCCAAGCTTTATCAGGAACTTTCGGATGAATCCTCAAAGCTATGGCATTATAGTCCCATGACATTGTATACGATGTATCAGGATGAACTTTTGACAGGCACCTATGATTATCCGGAGGAGGCATGAGAGATGAGCAAAGAATCTAATTTTTTGATCTATTGTATGGAACGTTATCGCCATTTCAAAGGGCTTTCTGGTGCAGATGTGGCAAAGATATTTGATGAGTATGGCATTTATGGATATATTATAAAATATTTTGAATCTTTGCATACGATGGGAGACCGCTGCATTGTGCAGGATATTGACGATTATATCAGCGGTATGGCAGGTAATAGTTTGGGAAAGATGTAATCATTTTTTTGCTATTTTTCTAATACTTATATTTCGATTGTTCAGTATTCGTGTTAATAGATAATTGCATATAGATGAGCAAAGGGCGCATTCAAGAGAAGATATTGAACTGGATGGTTGATGAAGCGTTATTTTGGGGAGCGTTGGAGAATCACCATTAGAAGATAGACTAGGAGTTACTTTGTTTACAGACTTATCTGTAGTAGAATTCGAAAAGTGATATAAGACACATTGAAACACTGCATGGTATATGAAAAATAGTTGGATTCTATTTTGGTATTTTGGAAAAAGCAGGGACATTTGGTTGCGTTCAGGCAAGAAATTCGAGATGAATTTTGAAAATGAGGATCAAAAGGATTTTTGTTTTCAATGAGGTATAAATAGTCATAATTAATCATTTTTTGGGATATACTGACAATACAAACGACAT
>CAJMMH010000182.1 GCA_905214365.1 uncultured bacterium | reverse complement strand
AGGGACTTAGGGAAGAAATCGAAACCGCGACCAGGCAGCTGCACCGGGAATTTCTGAACCGCCCGCAGGGGATGCGCAGTTATCTTTTCCAGAACGTGCCGAAAGAGCTGATGGAGAAGCTGGAGCAGATGCGGCTCGGAAACGATAAAAAATAAGGGGAAAGCAATGGAACATTTTTTATTTCTGATTGAGATTATCGGAACAATAGCCTTTGCCGTTTCGGGAGCGATGACGGCGTTGCGCAAAAACATGGATATCTTTGGAGTCAGTGTGCTTGGCGTGACAACAGCGGTCGGCGGCGGTATGGTGCGGGATCTGATTCTCGGCAGCGTGCCTCCGGCAATGTTCCGCTCACCGGTGTACGCGGGGGTTGCGGTGATTACGTCCATTTTTGTGTTCTGCATGGCGGCTGTCGGAAAGCTGAAAGAAGAAAACCGGCATTTTGATCTGATCCTGTTCTGGATGGATACGCTTGGTCTTGGGGTATTTTCTGTGCTCGGCGCGCAGAAGGCAATTCTGATAGATCCGCAGTGCGGCTTGTTTCTGACTGTGTTTGTCGGGGTATTGACCGGCGTTGGCGGCGGACTTCTGCGTGATATGATGGCAGGAAATACACCGTATATTTTTGTAAAACATGTCTATGCCTGTGCATCCATCCTTGGCGCGCTTGTCTGCTCGCTGATGTGGAAAACAGTCGGCCAGAGCGCGGCGCTTCTGACCGGAGCCGCTGTCGTCATTCTGATCCGCTTTCTCGCGGCGCATTACCGCTGGAGTCTTCCGAAAGCGGAAATCAAAGCAGACAAGAGCGAAAAAAGGTAGAAAAGCAGGTAACTTACTTGATTAAAGCATCGGAAGCACTTCCCCGACTTCACCCTCTGCGACAATGACAGCCGGACCGGTCAGATAGATATCCTTTGCGGCTGCAGCTGTGTTTTCGGTTTCACTGGTGATCTTGCTGCAGTCAACAGAAACGCTGACTTCCAAAGTGCCGCCCGGCATACGCAGGATTGCGTGCCCGTCAGGAAGGAGTCCCTTTGCGGCAAGTACGGTTGTCACAGAGCCGCTTCCGGTTCCGCAGGCAAGCGTAAAGTCCTCAACGCCGCGCTCAAACGTCAGCTCGTTGACGATGCCGTCCGGCTGCAGATCGTAGAAATTGACATTCGCGCCTTTGGGGAAGCCGTGCCAGAAGCGGATGCTGCGGCCGATTTCGCGGATCGCGTCGTCCTCAGCCGGCTGCAGGCCAGGCAGATGGACAACCGCGTGGGGAAGACCGGGTGTACCGAGCTCGACATAAGCACACTCGTAATCTGTACCGTTTACAGTAACTGGCGTATCAAGGATCAGAACACTCGGATCGTTCAGGCGGATGGTGTAGAGAGACTGCGATTTCCGCTTACCGATAACAAGACCGGACTTGGTTTCCACGCGGATGGTTTCTCCTGCAAGTCCTTTTTCGTAACCATAACGGGAAATGCAGCGTGCGCCGTTGCCGCACATTTCGCCTTCAGTGCCGTCAGAATTGTAGAAATGCATATAAAAATCACCGCTGCCGGATGGCTTGCCGACGATCATCAGACCGTCCGCGCCGATGGAAAGACGACGTTTGCACAGCGCTCTCGCAATGGCCGGAAACAGCTCCGAAGGAATGGACTCGTCCATATTGTTAATTACAATGAAGTCGTTGCCGGCTCCCTGCATCTTGGTAAAGTGCATAATAGTACCTGCCTTTCTTTGGTCTGCGTGAGAGGACAGATGACTGCCCGGAAATACAGATGAAATCTTTGTCACAATCATACCTGTTTTTTTTGCTGCGGTCAATGAAAAAAACAGACAACGCAGGCGCAGATCGGGCGGCGAGGGCGAATAACCTCTTCTATTCCGCATAAAAAAGTGGTATAATAAGAAAAACATACTGAAAATATACAAAAATATGTACTTGGAATCTCAGCCGCAAAGTCTGCCGCATAGGAGATTCCGGAAATATACAATATGTGCTCTCGGAATTTCGTTGTACCTGAATTTGCGAGAGGATTTTTTGTCGGAGGTGCCTGAATTTTTGAGGCGTACGCGGCGCGTACGTTGATAAAATTCAGGCATCTACGGCAGAAAATCAGCCGCAAAGTCAGGTGCATAAGAGATTCCGAGAGTACATACAATAAATAGACTTAGGAGGAGTATCGTGAAGATTTTTGCGTTTTCCCTTCGGGAATTTGATGAAAAGGCATTTTTTATCCGGATCTGCGAGGAACTTGGAATTGAATACGGCTATACGAGCGAGTATCCGTCGATGGATAATCTGGAGCTTGCTGCAGGATATGACGGCATTACGATTATTACCAATCCAATGACGCCAAAGGTACTTGACCGGCTGCATGCGCTCGGCGTGCGCTATATCGCAACCAGAAGTATCGGATACGACCATATTGATGTCCGTTATGCCAACAGCCTTGGAATGAAGATTACAAATGTCAGCTATTCACCGGAGAGCGTGGCAAATTACACGATTATGATGATGCTGATGGCATGCCGGAAGATGCCGTACATCATGGAAAAAGCGCGTCTGCAGGATTTTGGATTAAAGGGGAAAGCCGGAAAAGAGCTGTCCGACTGTACCATCGGCGTGATTGGAACCGGACGGATTGGGCGCACACTGATCCGCCATCTGAGCGGGTTCGGCTGCCGGCTGCTTGCATATGATATTGCGGAAAATGAAGAAGTAAAGCAGTATGCGGAGTATACGGATCTGGATCGGATTTATCAGGAGAGCGATATCATTACCCTTCATGTTCCGGGACTTGAGGCTAATTACCATATGATCGGGGATGAAACGTTCGCAAAAATGAAGGATGGTGTAATCCTGATTAATGCAGCGAGAGGCATGTTAGTCGATACAGATGCGCTGATTGCGGCGCTGGAAAGCGGAAAGGTCGGATTTGCGGCGCTCGATACGATTGAGCATGAAAGCGGTCTGTATTATCTGAACAGGGAGGGCGATATTCTGGATAATCACGACCGGGCAATTCTTGGAGCGTTCCCGAATGTGATGGTATCTCCGCATATGGCATTTTATACGGAGCGTTCCGTACGCGATATGGTAGAGAACGCAGTGCGCGGGCTGCTTGCCTGTGAGCAGGATGCCCCAAATCCGTTCGAGGTAAAGAAACTCTGAGCAAACAGTTGACGTTTTGCTGATTTTATGGTATCGTACCCATATACGATGAATGAATAAAACCAGTGAGTAAGAGTAGTAGCTGCAGGCACATGACAACAGAGAGCCGCCGGGGCTGAGAGCGCGGTGCCAATCCTGCAGGGAATGGACTTACGAGGGTGGTTCTGAGAGCTTTGGCAGCAAAGCAGGTAGGGACTGACGGATTCCTCCGTTAACGGGACAGCGTATGATAGTACGCGGATGACTGCATTGGTGGCAACGTAAGAGTCAGGCTCTTATCCTGTGTAAGGATAAGGGCCTTTTCTTTTTCGGGGAAGCCAGATTCCCTGTGCTTTTGGGAAAGAGCTTTCGGCAGAACAGGAGGCGGGCTTTTGCACAAAGAGGGGCGTTGTCTGATACGGCAGATCAGCGAAAAGAAAAGGAGTGTATGAATATGGCAAAGATTATTTTGACAGGGGACAGACCGACAGGAAAGCTTCATGTCGGACATTATGTAGGATCATTGAAGCGCAGAGTTGAGCTTCAGAATTCCGGAAATTATGATAAGGTATTTATTATGATTGCGGACGCGCAGGCGCTGACCGATAATATTGAGAATCCGGAAAAGGTACGTCAGAATATCATCGAGGTTGCGTTAGACTATTTGTCTGTCGGACTGGATCCGTCCAAGTCAACTCTGTTTATCCAGTCCCAGATCCCGGAGCTCTGCGAGCTGACCTTCTATTATATGGATCTGGTAACGGTTTCCCGCCTGCAGCGCAATCCTACCGTAAAGTCTGAGATTCAGATGCGCAATTTCGAGGCGAGCATCCCGGTCGGCTTCTTTACTTATCCGATCAGCCAGGCAGCGGATATCACCGCGTTCAAGGCAACGACAGTTCCGGTTGGTGAGGATCAGCTGCCGATGATCGAGCAGACCAGAGAAATTGTCCGTAAGTTCAACAGCGTATATTCGGAAGTGCTGGTTGAGCCGGAAGTGCTTCTGCCGGACAATCAGGCATGCCTGCGTCTGCCGGGTATCGATGGAAAGGCAAAGATGAGCAAGTCGCTCGGAAACTGCATCTATCTGTCCGACACGAAGGAGGATGTGCGCAAGAAGATTATGAGTATGTACACCGATCCGCAGCATCTTCTGGTCAGTGATCCGGGTCATCTGGAGGGCAATACCGTATTCACGTATCTGGACGCGTTCTGCCGTCCAGAGCATTTTGAGCGTTATCTGCCGGATTACGCGAATCTGGATGAGCTGAAGGCTCATTATACCAGAGGAGGACTGGGCGATGTAAAGGTAAAGAAGTTCCTGAACAACATTGTGCAGGAGGAGCTTGAACCGATCCGCGCGCGCAGAAAGGAATTTGAAAAGGATATTCCGGCTGTTTATGAGATTCTGCGCAGGGGCAGCGAGGAAGCAAGGGCAGTTGCGGCGCAGACGCTGTCCGAGGTCAAGAAAGCAATGCGCATCAACTACTTTGACGATGACGAGCTGATCCGCGCACAGTCAGAAAAGTATCAGGGTTAAGGAATAACAGGGGGAAAATATGAAGAGAAGACAGGCGGAAAACCTGAGAAAACGGCTGCTGATTTTGGGCATTTCCATTATTGTCATGGGATTGGCAACTTCGATCCTGCGTCCGATTGCGTTTGGAAGCGATCCATACACAACGGTCAACATGGGTATTGACCGGGTAACGCCGATCAGCTTTGGAACGGCGGAGCTTCTGGTTAATGGTGTGCTGCTTATTTTTGTATTTTTTGCGGACCGCAGTCAGATCGGCATCGGAACTCTGCTCAATATGCTCTGCATTGGATATATTTCCGATTTCTTTCTGTGGATCTGGAACAGCGTTTTTCCATCCGGTGTGTTTGAACAGCCGGTGGTGCGCTATTTGCTTCTGCCGGTCGGGCTGATTTTATTTATTCTCAGCTGCGCGGGATACATGGGAGCCCAGCTTGGCGTATCAGCGTACGACGCGATTCCGGTATACCTGGAAAAGAAGCTTCCGCAGATTCCGGGCAGGCTGATTCGGATGGCGTGGGACTGGCTGTTTATTCTGCTCGGCTGGGCAATGGGGGCGTCCTTTGGTATTGTCACAATCCTGATGGCGTTCCTTCTCGGACCGACCATTGCGGCTGTCCGCGGATGGTTTAAAAAGATCCATCTGGTCTGAACAGCAGGACCGGGCGTTGTTGACAGACATCGGCGAGTTGTGTAGGTGAAGCCGGAAAAAATGAAAATGATCTGAAAAAGCAGGTTTGGCAGAATGGGAGCGTGTTTGGAAATGAAATCTTTTTCAAACACGCTCTCATTGTTATATGGAGCTCTGATCGAACCTGTTTTCGTTATATTGCTGTTAAATTGAAAAAATCTTTGTGAAAAAGAGCAAATTGCAAAATGTTTGTTCTGTGTTATACTGAAACAGTAACTGTCGTTAGATCTGTGAAGATCCATGATTAACGAGGAGGGGAAAATGAAACAGAAAAAAATGACGAAGAGCCGGCTGATTGTCCGGTTCATCCGGCCTTGCCTGCCGCTGTTTGCACTGGCGCTCGTGCTGTCTGCACTGAATACCGTCTGTCAGTCTATGATACCGCAGGTAATCCGGATCGGCGTAGACGGGATCTTAGGAAAGGATATTTCAAAGATCCCTGATTTTTTAC
>CAJMMH010000181.1 GCA_905214365.1 uncultured bacterium | reverse complement strand
CTTACTTTCTTGTAATTTCTACCTTTTTGCTGACGCCCTCGCCAAGCTCCAGACTGATGACCAACTTGCCGGACAGATTGGTATCGTAGGTTTCAAGCACTGCTCCGTCAATCTTAACCTCATACTCCGCATCGTCGCTGACTGCAACGATTACCTGCGTATCCTTGATTCCCTCGACACAGAAGCTGACTCCGTTCTCGGAATCACGGTACTCGGTTACAACAGTTCCCGGTACTGACTCATAGGCAAAAATCTCATTTTTTTCCAGCTTTGTAATATCCTTAAAGGTCTTTACCTTGTAAATATCTCCTGCGTGCTCAAAATCAGACGCCTTTGCCTTGATCTCCAGTTCATAATTTCCGAAGCTTAAGGAACCATCCTTTTCTGTACGGATCAGTTCTTTCAGTCCACCCATTTTTCTTATCCTCCTGCGTGCAGTTTGCTATGCTTCCGCACTGTTCTTTTTTGTGAATCCAGTATACAATAATTCGTCAGAAAATACCAGAACTTTTTTCTTCTTTTTTGGCCGCGGTTTTTGCTGCCGGTTTCCGGCGGCGGCGTGCAGAAAATGTCAGCTTTTTATCAACAGCATCCACAGTGACGGTATCGCCCTTTTTAATATTGCCTTCAAGCAGCTCCTCAGCAAGCGGATCCTCAAGCTTTGTCTGCAGCGCACGGCGCAGCGGTCTTGCTCCATACTTTTCATCATAACCGGCTTCAATCAGGTAATCCTTCGCCGCGTCAGTCAGATTCAGGCGGATTTCCATCTGTTCCTTCACGCGTCCCGCAATCTGAGCCGCCATGATCTCCAGAATCTCCTTCATGTGATCGCGGTTCAGCGGATGGAAGACGATAATCTCGTCAATGCGGTTTAAAAATTCCGGCTTAAAGCTCTGCTTTACTTCCTCCATGACGCGGTTCTTCATGTATTCATAATCCGCCTTTGCATCCGATGCAGAACCAAATCCAAGACGCTTCGGCATCAGAATGTTCTGCGCGCCGCAGTTGGAGGTCATAATGATAACAGTATTCTTAAAGCTTACTTTTCTTCCCTGAGAATCCGTAATCTGTCCATCATCAAGCACCTGAAGCAGAATATTAAAGACATCCGGATGCGCTTTTTCGATCTCATCAAACAACAGCACCGAATACGGATTTCTGCGGATCTTCTCGGAAAGCTGTCCGCCTTCCTCATAGCCGACATATCCTGGCGGCGAACCGATCAGCTTGCTGACGCTGTGCTTTTCCATGTATTCGGACATATCAACACGGATCATCGCGTTTTCCGTGCCGAACATCGCTTCCGCAAGCGCTTTGGAAAGCTCGGTTTTTCCAACTCCGGTCGGTCCTAAGAACAGGAACGAGCCGATCGGACGCTTCGGATCCTTCAGACCGACACGGCCGCGGCGGATTGCCTTCGCGACAGCCGTTACCGCTTCCTCCTGTCCGATTACCCGCTGATGCAGGATGGACTCTAACTTCAGCAGCCGCTCTGCTTCGCCCTCTTCAAGGGAGCGCACCGGAATCTTGGTCCAGATAGAAACAACGTCCGCGATTTCAGCAGGCGTCACCTTCGGCCTGGAAGCCGCTTTTTCCTCTTCCCACTTTTCAGTCAGTTTCCGAATCTTTTCCTGCTTGCGTTCCTGCCTTTTCTTGATCTCTCCGGCTTCCTCAAACGCTTCCCGCTTAATTGCCTCTTCCTTTTGCGTGCCGAGGCGCTCAACTTCCTTTTCGAGCTTTGTCACTTCTTCCGGAACGGCAAACGCAGATAATCTTACCTTGGAAGCTGCCTCATCAATTACATCAATTGCCTTGTCCGGCAGGAACCGGTCATTGATGTAACGGGCCGACAGTTTGACAGCGCTTGCCAACGCTTCATCAGTAATCTCTACTTTATGATGCTCTTCATACGCATGACGCAGTCCCTTCAGGATCGCGACCGTTTCCTCTTCGGACGGCTCTTCCACGACAACCGGCTGGAACCGGCGTTCCAATGCCGCATCTTTCTCGATGTGCTTCCGGTACTCGTCAATTGTGGTTGCTCCGATGATCTGGATCTCGCCGCGCGCCAGACACGGCTTTAAGATATTGGACGCGTTCATTGCTCCCTCTGCGCCTCCGGCATCAACCAATGTATGCAGCTCATCAATAAACAGAAGAATCTCTCCGTCGTTTTTCACTTCATTGATGATATTTTTCATCCGCTCTTCAAACTCGCCGCGGTACTTAGAGCCGGCAATCATTCCTGCCAGATCCAGTGTAACCACACGCTTTCCGCGCACGCTGTCTGGAACATTTCCATTAATAATCTCGCTTGCAAGCCCTTCGGCAATCGCCGTTTTTCCAACGCCCGGCTCTCCGATCAGGCACGGATTATTCTTGGTTCTGCGGCTCAGAATCTGGATGACTCTGGTAATCTCCCGCTCCCTTCCAATCACCGGATCCAGACGTCCTTCCCTGGCAAGCTGCGTCAGATCGGTACTATACTGATCCAACTGGGGCGTACGGGACGAACGGCTTCTTGCACCGAGCGATTCCGCTTCCTCGCGTGCTGCCGCCTGCTCGCCGTCCTTTAAGGATACTAATTCCAAATACAGCTGTCGGATATTTACTTTCATCGTTGTCAGCAGCTTTGTTCCGGCGCAGTCCATCACTTTCAGCATGGAAATCAGGATGTGCTCGGAACCGATCAGGTTGCTTTTGAGCCGTTTTGCTTCAATATAACTGTTCTGCAGAACACGGGATGCGCTCGGAGAATATCCGTCCGGCTCCTTCAATGCAACCGAATTGGCCGGTGCGACCAGACGGGAAATCATATCGACCAGACGCTTTTCCGTCACTCCATGCGCGGTCAGCAGCTGCGCGGCCGCGCAGGACTCCACGCGGAGCATTCCAAGCAGAAGATGCTCTGTTCCCACATAATTCTGGTCCAGATCGGATGCAGCTTCCTTTGCTTCATCAAGAACCTGCTCCGCTCTTCTGGTAAAACGATCGTACATAATTACGCGTTCCTTTCTGTTTTCTTTCCGGTCTGCCTGCCGCTTTTCACTTTTAATGAAAGCACAAACAGGACAAACCCGTTCTCATTCCTTTAATGCCGGCAGAAACCGGTGCAGATAGTCGGCGCGTGCCTGATCAAGCGCTTCGCCGTCCAGCTGCTTTTTATAAAATACGCACAGACTGGCAGGCTGGATGCCCTGCATCAGTCCGTACAGGTTGCAGTAATGCTCAAAGGAGACAACCTGCTCTTCCTGTCCCCATCGGAGCGAAGATAAAAGCCGCATACCAGTCTGCAGCGACATCAGCCGACAGTAACGCAGATTTCCGTATGCCTTCAGGCAGATATCCTCCGCGCGGAGTCTGTGGTTTTCAGCTGAATGCCTGCGCAGGCTCTTCTCCTGTGCAATCAGCTGACCGCTGACCTTTTCAATGATCTGAATGATCTCCTGCTCACTGACGCCGAGCGTTTTCTGATTGAACAGAACATACAGGTTGCCGCTGATGTCCCGGTCCTTCCCGAATGCCGGACGCAGCTTGACGCCGTACCGTCCGATTTCACTGACAATATCCGAAAACTTGTCAATTGAATCGAGAAGTGCCAGATGAAGTACCACATATGCTTTCATACCGGTTCCTACGTTAGTCGGATACGCCGTCATATATCCAAGCGTTTCGTCAAACGCATACGGATACATCTCATTGATGCAGTCATCCAGCCGGTCAATCTGCCCCCAGATTTCTTTAAGCTCCATGCCGCTTCTGCTGACCTGAAGCCGGATGTGATCCACACTGTTGAGCGTGACGCTGACCGCCTCATCTCCGGATACCAGAAGGCCAGCGCCCTGCGGCGCTTCCACAGAAGCGGAATTAATCAGCTGCCGCTCCTGCAGCGCCCGGCGATCAATCTCATCCATCTGATCCAAAAGCATGCCCTCATAGCTTCTGCCATCGACAGATGACAGTCTCTGCAGACGGTCGGAGAGCTCTTTTGTCAGCGCATTTGCTTCATCCCGGTTCAGTTTTCCCGGAAATTTATATTCCTGCAGATTCCTCGACAGACGGATCCGGCTTGCCACCGCTACGGAGGAATCGCTTCCGGTTTCTTCATACCACTTCATGGTCCGTTTTTATCCTTTCCTTCAGTTGCTTAATTTCATCCCGATATTTTGCCGCCGCTTCATAATCCTCTTCCCTGACCGCTTCCTGCTGTCTGGCTGCCAGGATTTCCAGCTGCTCCCCAAGCGACTGCTCTCCCTTCTCTTCACTGACAAGCCTTGCATGCTCATATCGTCCGCCCATATAACGCGGCCGCTTTCCGGTATGGGTATTGCTTCCCTGCAGATCCTTGATATTGTCATGGATCAGCGGGCCGAACGTTTCATAGCAGTCTGCACAGCCAAACCGTCCATTTTTTACAAAATCCGCGTACGTTGTACCGCAGGCCGGACAGGTCAGGCTCATTGCCGCGTCATCTTCCTGCTCTTCATCCTCTGGATCATATCCGAGAATCCCGGAAAGAAGCTTTGCGAACGGAGAGTCGCCGTCTAACAATGCGCCGAGCCCTGTCTCTGACGCGCACTGGCTGCACAGATGCCGTTCCGTTGCCGAGCCGTTGACTACCTCACGGATGACAATCGTTGCTTCTCTTGTCTTACATTGTTCACACAACATGGGTTCTTACCTCCACTGTTTCACTCCGCCGCAAACATTTCGCTGTAAATCTGATCCACCAGCTCATGAATCTCTTCTCTCGATATCTGTTTGCAGTATGCTTTCGCAAGAAGGACGGAAAGGCTCTGCCTCAGCTCCTCGATTGCTTCCAGCTTATCAATATCAATGCTGATGCACGCGCCCTTTCTCCGGTCAACCTTAACAAATCCCTCCTGCCTGAGAACGGAGTACGCTTTATTTACTGTATGCATGTTGATTCCGATGCTGTCAGCCAGCGTTCTGACTGAAGGAAGAGAGTCTCCCTCCTGGAACTCATTCATTGCAATTCCCAGAATAATCTGGTTGCGAAGCTGCATGTAAATCGCCTCATCACTGTTGAAATCAATTTTAATCATCATCGGATCCACCACCTTCGTCATCATCATATTCGCCTGGGTCTTCGTCGTCCGGTCCGTCTTCATAACCGTATTCTTCTTCCTGGCCGTCTTCCCAGTCGTCCATTTCCTCCCAGTTGTCATCCTCTTCCCAGTCGTCGCTTACAGCCTCCTCCTGGTCTTCCTCATCATCAAGCTCGATAATACGCAGCCCATTGGCATCGATTGTTTTTACTGTCCGGCTTTTCTGCGCAAGACGCTCAATCTGGCGAAGCAGCTCTTCCTCCTGCTGTCCCGCCAGCTCGACGCGGCGTCTGACTTCCTCTCTGCGTCTGCTCTTTTCCTCTTTCCTGCGCCGGTACTCTCTCCGGATCAGAATCCGACGGATAAAAAAAGTGATCCACAAAACAACAGCCAAACCGGCACAGACGCCAAGGCCAATCGTCACATAGCGGTTGCTCCCTGTTGCCAGATGAGTCAGAAAGTCCGACGGTACCGCAGTCTGCGCTTCTGTTTCTCCGCTGCCTGACGCTTCTGTCAAGCCCGCCGTCTGCGCTTCCGCTCTGGCTTCCCCGACCTGAACGTGAATGCGGTAAACAGCCTGATCATACTGTGCGCCGGTTACGGTAATCCGTATTTCATTCTGGCCTGACTTCAGACCGGAATTGCCGTTTACAGTAAAGCTGCATCCGGCTGCTGCTTTTGCCTGTACCAGGAGCTTTTCCGTTCCTTCCGCAACCTGTACCTGATAGTCATAGACGTCCGGGGCGAATGAAATCTCTCCCGGATTGAGCGTAAGCGACTCCAGGCAGGGACTT
>CAJMMH010000180.1 GCA_905214365.1 uncultured bacterium | reverse complement strand
ATATAATAGAAATTATCATAAGAATTGAAACAAGTTTGTTCAATCATGTGGTCGCCGCCCGGTGTTGTATGTTTCCCATAGCCGGGACGAAGTATACCGGCTCAGCAGCCGTGTCAGCTGTATGAACCGCGGACGGATGGAAGAGGCGGAACCGGTGAAGGAGTTTTTCCGTAATCCAAAAACCCGCACTGCTGCTGTGCTGTCCGGCTGTAAAAATATTTCTGCCGCGCGGTACGCTGCAGAAACAGGAGAAAAAACAGACGGAAGCGGTATGGTGCAGTTGGAAGCAAAGGACTGGAAGATTGCGTTTCTGGTAAGGAAAGAACAGGTTCCGGACGGACTTGCTGCAGTCGGGATCCGCGCGCATGATTTTGGAACAGAACGAAAACACGATTCTCTTTCATTTCCAGTGGAAGAGTACCGGGTTATTGAAGATATGTTTGAATGGAATCTATCCTTCCGGACAGCACCGGACGCGGCGTGGATCCAGTGGAAGACGGCAAAGACTGACTGGAATCCCAGGCAGGGCATACCCACAACGCTGTATGCGCCGCTGGAAGCTGTCATGCTGTTAAGAGAATAGAAAGAAGCACACAAAAAAAGGAGAACATAACGTTCTCCTTACAAAAGCTGACAACCGGAATCGAACCGGTGACCTCCTCATTACCAATGAGGTGCGCTACCATCTGTGCCATGTCAGCTGATTGATTTCGCTTCGCAAGTGCGTTGCTCACCAACGAGAAGTATCATACACCATAACGAATCGTTTGTCAACAGTTTTTTTCAAAAATCGGTAAAATTTTTAAAAAGGATGCAATTATTAAAAAAACAAAAACAAAAGAGACAAAACCAGGCCTGAGAGGAACATACGAAACGTCGGAAAATCCCACTACCGCTACGTTATCTTACGGAATTTTCAGTTCTGAAAATTCCTACCATGAACTGTAACGAGAGCGTAAACAGAAGCAAGAAATCTTGACAAACAGTTGACATTTTCCAAAAAGTTTTATATCCTATGGATATAAATGTACGTCTGGGCGTTTTCCGGTTCTGCGCATGCAATCCGTTCTTCGCGGCGTACACAGCCGCACCGGTGGACAGGGAGCTTTTGCACCCTGTCCATTGCCGCAGTCGCGGACAGACGCCAATGCGGACTATACTGGAGGGATGTTATGGAAAACAGAGAAATGACGCCGGAAACTGCCGGTGAAAAGGAAACTTCAAAGAACTTTATCGAAATGATTATTGAAAAGGATCTGCAGGACGGGACTTACGATCACATTCAGACCCGCTTCCCTCCGGAGCCGAACGGCTATCTTCATATCGGACATGCAAAGTCAATTCTGCTGAACTATGGTCTGGCGCAGGAATACAATGGAAAGTTCAACCTTCGTTTTGACGATACCAACCCGACCAAGGAAAAGACAGAGTTTGTTGAGTCGATCATTGCGGATGTCAAGTGGCTTGGCGCGGACTTTGAGGACCGCCTTTTCTTCGCGTCCAATTATTTCGATCAGATGTATGAGTACGCAGTCTTTCTGATTAAGAAGGGAAAGGCATTTGTCTGCGACCTTTCCGCAGATGAGATTCGTGCGTACCGCGGCACGCTGACAGAGCCGGGAAAAGAGAGCCCGTACCGGAACCGTTCTGTGGAGGAGAACCTGCGTCTATTTGAAGAGATGAAGGAGGGAAAGTATCAGGACGGCGAGAAGGTTTTGCGCGCGAAGATTGATATGGCGTCTCCGAACATGAATATGAGAGACCCGGTTATTTACCGTGTTGCCCGCATGACTCACCACAACACCGGCGACAAGTGGTGCATCTACCCGATGTATGACTTCGCGCATCCGATTGAGGACGCGATTGAGCATGTGACTCATTCGATCTGCACGCTGGAGTTTGAGGATCACCGCCCGTTGTATGACTGGGTTGTCAAGGAGTGCGAGTTTGAGATGCCGCCGAAGCAGATCGAGTTCGCAAAACTGTACCTGACCAATGTTGTTACCGGAAAGCGTTATATCAAGAAGCTGGTTGAGGACGGCATTGTAGACGGCTGGGATGATCCGCGTCTGGTAACCATCAGCGCGCTGAGAAGAAGAGGCTTTACGCCGGAGTCAATCCGCCGCTTTGTTGAGCTGTGCGGCGTTTCTAAGGCTAATTCTTCTGTTGATTACGCAATGTTAGAGTACTGCATCCGTGAGGATCTGAAGTTAAAGAAGCCGAGAATGATGGCAGTGCTCCATCCGGTGAAGCTGATTATCGACAATTATCCGGAAGATAAGATCGAGTATCTGGACGCAGTCAACAATCAGGAGAATCCGGAGCTTGGAAGCAGAAAGATTCCGTTCGGCAGAGAGCTTTATATTGAAGCGGAAGATTTCATGGAGGAGCCGCCGAAGAAGTATTTCCGTATGTTCCCGGGCAATGAGGTCCGCCTGATGAATGCGTATTTTGTTACCTGCACCGGCTGCGTGAAGGATGAGAACGGCAATGTAACGGAGATCCATGCAACGTACGATCCGGCAAGCAAGGGCGGAAACAGTCCGGACGGCCGTAAGGTAAAGGGAACTATCCACTGGGTTGCAGCCAAGACGGCGGCGCATGCTGAAGTTCGTCTGTATGAGAATATCATCGATGAGGAAAAGGGTAAGCTGAACGAGGACGGCACGCTGAATCTGAACCCCAATTCCCTGCAGATTCTTGAGGACTGCGTGATGGAGCCGGCGTTAGCCGATGCCAAGGAGTATGACAGCTTCCAGTTTGTCAGAAATGGTTTCTTCTGCGTGGACTGCAAGGATTCCAAGCCGGGCAAGCCGGTCTTCAATCGTGTTGTTTCCCTGAAGTCCAGCTTTAAGCTGTCATAAGTGAAAGGCACGTATGTACGGGCTTTTTATTGCTGAGAGCAGTAAGCCGCATGTGTGTACGGATAAAGCCGGCAGGCGCGTTTTGGTGCGTGTCTGCCGGTTTTGGTTTACATCCGGTCAGCAGAAAAGACTCCGAGAGTACATGGAAACCGAAAGGAGAAATAAAAATGAAGGAAAAGCTGTATACCATTCCGATCAATGATGCGTTTGCAAGGGACTGTGAATGCCCGGTATGCGCGATGTACAAGGTGCTTGAAACCAATGCCGTTGAATATACGATGGGACCGAGCTATATGGAAGATGATGTGCGCGCGCAGACTGATCAGAGCGGCTTCTGCGCGAAGCATATGCAGATGATGCTGGCGCAGGAGAACAGCCTGGGCCTTGCTCTCATTCTGAAGACACATATTGACAAGACGAACAGTGAGATCGATAAGAAGATGCGGATGCCGTCTTCCGGCGGATCACTGTTTAAGAAAGCGCAGTCAAATCCGCTGCTGGATTATATTGATGCGCTGAATAGTTCCTGTTTTGTCTGCGACCGGATTCAGAATACGTTTGCGCGGTATCTGCATACGATTATTGTTCTCTGGAAGACGGATGAAACGTTTAAAAAGACTTACCGGGAGTCTAAAGGATTCTGCACGGAGCATATGGGAGATCTGCTGAAGGAAGGACAGAAAACTTTGTCGAAGGATCAGTTTGAAGAATTTAAGCGTGTGACGACGGAACTGTATCTGGAAAATATGAAGCGGATTGCCGGGGATCTGGAATGGTTTATTAATAAATTTGATTACCGCTACCGGGATGAGCCGTGGAAGCAGTCAAAGGACGCGATCCCGCGCGCGCTTGTCAAGACAAACGGTATGCTTGTTCTTGATGAGGAGAAGAAAACAGAAGAAGGATAATGCAGACAAAAAGAACGCCTGCGGCAGCTGAAAAACAGTGCCGCAGGCGTTCTCTTTATAAGAGTTTTGCTTTATTGCTGTGGAGCGAATTGCTGCTCTGAACTCTGCGTATCAAGTGTACAGACTGGTTAGTCCAGATGAATGGAGCTGTCCGCTTTTTCTTCCGGCTCAGAAACAGCCTCTGCCGGAGCGATTCCCTCTGCGGTTTCAGGTTCTTCGGAAGCGGTATCTTCGGCTTCTGTGTCCGCAGCCTTTTCGATTTCGCTTTCGGATATGTCTGCCTCAGAAGCATCCGCCTTTTCGGAAGTTTCTTCACCGCTTTCCGGCTTCTGGCAGGAACACTGGCCCTCAGAAGCACATCCGCAGGTTTCCTCATTCTTTTCTTCTTCAGTCTCTTCCTCTGATTTTCCGGCGCCGACAAGAGAAGCTGCGTCTTCCTTTACCTGATCCCAGTCAAGAACAATGTTTACATATTTGCGGCTGGGAGCCGGCTTTTCTTCCTCCGCACTGTCTGAAGTCTCCGGATCCGGCTGCGGTTCGTTTTCCGTTCCCTGCTCAATCGTAACATATTTCTTGAGGAACGCGTATACGCCTGCGCCTGCAGCGGCGAGGACAGCGGCAGTACCGGTAAGCTTTACCAGACCTTTGAATAATTTTTTCATGGGTAAAACTCCTTTCTGTGTTGCGGCGGCGATAACAATCGGCTTTTCCGGTTTCGCGCCGCTTTTCATCTATTATATAACAGGAATGAGAAAAAGAAAAGCATTTCTTGCGGGATCCGGCAGGCGGGACCCGATTGTATCAGCAAAGAATCGCCGGACCGCGGTACTCCGGCGAAAAAATATCAGGAAACTGGAAAAATCAAGAAAAACAGATTTAAAATCAAGAAAAAAAGAGAAAACAAGAGAAAATAAGAGATTCATAACGATTTTACAGCTTGCAATCCAGGGCAAAACTGTGTAATATAAAACCATCGTGATTAGCACTCGTTATCAGTGAGTGCTAGCAGACGATATACAAGAGAGAATCAGACAGGTTATCATGAGGAGGCAGTATATATGAAGTTAGTACCTTTAGGAGATCGTGTTGTATTAAAGCAGGTAGCAGCAGAAAAGACAACAAAGTCCGGTATTGTTCTGCCGGGTTCTGAGAAAGAGAAGCCGCAGCAGGCAGAGGTAGTTGCCGTAGGACCTGGCGGAATGGTTGACGGTAAGGAAGTTACGATGCAGGTAAAGCCTGGTCAGGTTGTTATTTATTCCAAGTATTCAGGAACCGAAGTAAAGCTTGACGGCGAAGAGTTCATCGTTGTAAAGCAGAACGACATTCTGGCTGTTGTAGAATAAAACAAGAAAAAGCAGACGCAGGCCATAGTCCCGCAGGGCGGGCCCAAACGTCTGATGCAGACTGAAATTATAGTTGGAAAAGAAACTGGAGGAAATGAATTATGGCAAAGGAAATTAAGTATGGCGCAGAGGCAAGAGCTGCTCTTGAGGCCGGTGTTAATAAGCTTGCAGATACGGTTCGTGTAACCCTTGGACCGAAAGGAAGAAATGTTGTTCTGGATAAGTCTTACGGCACTCCGCTGATCACCAACGATGGCGTTACCATTGCAAAGGAGATTGAGCTTGAGGATCCGTTTGAGAATATGGGAGCTCAGCTGGTAAAGGAAGTTGCTACCAAGACCAACGATGTTGCCGGTGACGGTACAACAACCGCAACTGTTCTTGCTCAGGCAATGATCCATGAGGGAATCAGAAACCTAGCAGCAGGCGCAAACCCGATCGTTTTGAGAAAGGGCATGAAGAAGGCTGCTGACGCTGCAGTTGAGACGATCGCAAAGATGAGCCAGCCGATCACCAGCAAGGAGCAGATGGCGCGTGTTGCTGCAATTTCAGCAGCAGACGATGAAGTCGGCGAGATGGTTGCTGATGCAATGGAGAAGGTTTCTAAGGACGGCGTTATCACCATCGAGGAGTCCAAGACCATGAAGACCGAGCTGGATCTGGTAGAAGGTATGCAGTTCGACAGAGGATATATTTCCGCGTACATGGCAACCGATATGGATAAGATGGAAGCAAATCTTGATAATCCGTATATCCTGATTACCGATAAGAAGATTTCCAACATTCAGGAGATCCTGCCGTTATTAGAGCAGATTGTACAGTCTGGCGCAAAGCTGCTGATCATCGCTGAGGATGTTGAGGG
>CAJMMH010000179.1 GCA_905214365.1 uncultured bacterium | reverse complement strand
TCGCTGCTTGCTCATAACCAAATAACTGCTTCGCAGTTTATCAGGAGGGGCTTGTCCCCCTCCTGATACAAGGAAGTCCCCTGCTTATTGCTCTTCGCAATTGAAACAGGGGACTTCCTTGTTTTGTTAAATCTGGCGGATTGAATCTGCCACATATATACTTGCATTCAGCGTACACAGCTGCGTTGGAAACAGCCTATCCTCTGCAATTGCCCGCAGATTCTGGCACATAATCTGCGCTGCCAGTGTGCTCAGCTCTTGTTTTGGCTGGACAGCTGCCGTAATGTCATTGTAAATACTATCAGCCCCCCCGTCAAAGCTTGCAATGGAAACCTGATCCGGAACCGTAATTCTCTGTGCTTTCAGCGTTTTCAGTACCTCCCGCAGCTGAGATTCCGCCGCTGTCAGAATTGCGGTAGCACCACCCTGTACCAGATCTGCAATATGCTGAAATGTGTCTGTTTCTCCATGGCAGTCTGTAAATATTGTGTACTTGGGATCCGGTTCAAAACCGCGCTGGCGGCAGGCATCAACGTACCCTTCGTACCGCCGGGCTGACGTATAACTATTGCGTTCGCTAAATACGGCAATTATATTCCTGTGTCCGGCATTCAGCAGTTCATCTGTCAGCTGGCGGCAGGCTCCCACATTGTCGATTACTACAGAATTGACCTGACCGGACAGCTCCGTGATATGTTTATCCACAAGCGTAACCGGAATCCCGGCTTTTATTACCTCTGTCAGATGACTTCCATCCTCATTCATCGGCATATTAATTAAACCGTCGATTCCTTTTCTCATTAAGAACTGGATTGCTTCCTTTTCTTCTGCCTTCCGTTCTTCCGGTCTCCCGCTGTGCAGACAGCAAAGTGAAACGCCCCAACCCTCCGCGCGCATTACCGCCTGAATATTATTAACCATTGCCATCATAAACTGATTCGTCAACGCCGGCAGTAGCAGACCAACATATCCGGTATGTTTTGTTTTCAGATTTCTAGCCGCTTCATTAACGGAATAATTCAATTCAGAAATGGCCTGTTCAATCACTGTACGGTTTTTTTCAAGCACATTTCCTCCATTAATATATTTGGAAATTGTTGCTATACTCAGGCCAGTGCAGCGCGCAATATCCTTAATCGTTGCAGACATAATTTCGATCCCTTCTTTTTTCTTTATTATGAAGGCTTTTTGGGAAAAAGTCAATATTTTTATTCATAGGAAGTTAAACGTTTCATTCAACAGCGGCTTGAATTATTTTGTTTCATTGTTTTTCTGTTTTATTTCCCGCATTTTGTATATAAAGCTAAAATTTCATAGTTTCAGCCTACTATACTCTGCGGCTCTGCATCACCTCGTTGCTTTACAGCTAATTGGACACAGTAAAACTTCGCTACGATATCTTATACAATTTTTCTGTTCCAAAAATCCCATGACCTATAAATGTGGCGTTTTCTTAGAATATCGTCAATTGATCTTTC
The DNA here is from genome assembly GCA_905214365.1 of uncultured bacterium. GTDB lineage: Bacteria > Bacillota > Clostridia > Lachnospirales > Lachnospiraceae > Anthropogastromicrobium. The sequence continues at coordinate 4,534 of CAJMMH010000179.1, read as the reverse complement.
CTTTCAAAAGCAGTATACTAATTACAGCATTGAGTCCTGCCATTTCTTTATACTCAGACATCTGCCGGCAGACGCCTTTTTCACCGCCGCTTCTGCCCCATCACTGCGGACTGCCGCCGCGACAGCCCGCTAGTTTACGAAAGGATTTCACACATATGACTTACGATTTTACCTCAATTATCAACCGTCACGGCAAGGATTCCATCGCCGTTGACCTTCCTGACTCCTTCTCTCCCTATAAAAAGGGTGTGCAATTAAAGGACGGCTTTGATCTGATCCCAATGTGGGTTGCTGACATGAATTTTGCCGCTGCTCCATCTATTCAGGAAGCGATGACCGAGCGCATCAAGCACCCGACCTTCGGTTACTTTGAGCCGCGCCCGGAATATTACGAAAAAATTATGGACTGGCAGAAACGCCGCAACGGCGTGACTGACCTGAAGCCAGAGTACATTGGATTTGAAAACGGTGTGCTCGGCGGCGTATCCAGTGCGCTGCGCGCCCTCTGCCAGCCGGGTGAATCAGTTCTGCTGCATTCTCCGACTTATGTAGGCTTTACCAGCGTTCTGAACAGCTGCGGTTATCATGCGGTTCACAGTCCGTTAAAGAAAGATGTCGATGGAACCTGGCGGATGGACTTTGCCGATATGGAGAAGAAAATCACAGAGAACCATATTCACACAACAATCTTCTGCTCTCCGCACAACCCATGCGGACGTGTCTGGGAACGCTGGGAAATCGAGCAGGCAATGGAACTGTTCAAAAAGCACCGCGTTACCGTTATCTCGGATGAAATTTGGTCTGACCTGATCCTCGGCGGCAATAAGCATATCCCGACACAAACCGTTTCCTCTGATGCCGCTGACCGCACAATTGCAATGTACGCAACGACAAAAACCTTCAGTCTTGCCGGCCTGGAAGGCAGCTACCACATCATCCGCAATCCGGAACTGCGCGATAAGGTCTGCAAAGCGGGCGAAAACACACACTATAACTCCCTCAATCTGCTTTCCATGTACGCACTTCTCGGCGCTTATACGGACGAAGGTGAGGAATGGCTGAACCAGCTGCTGCCGATTCTGGACGGCAACGTTTCCTATGCATGCGACTTCATTAAGTCTCACTGGAAAGGCGTTTCCTTCTCCCGTCCGCAGGGAACCTACATGCTGTTCATCGACTGTGCCGAATGGTGCAGAGCACACAATATGTCTCTGCCGCAGCTGCTCAACGCCGGTTATGAAGTCGGTGTCGTATGGCAGAACGGCGAAGCCTTCTTCGGCCCATACTGCATCCGCATGAACCTGGCACTGCCGCTGGCCCGTGTAAAAGAAGCGTTTGACCGGCTCGATCAGTACGTTTTCGGCAAATAATCGTCAATCATTGTACTTTCTGTACTCTCGGAATCTCAATTGCAAAGACAGGCGCACACGAGATTCCGGGAGTATTTGTCAAGCGGATATTCGTAATTGAAGCAGGGGACTTCCTTGATTTGTTAAAAGAACGGAGCAATGAGCAATCCTTCCTACTGAATTGTTCATTGCTCCATACTTTGTACTCCCACAATCTGAAAATCAGATCAGCGAAAAGCGCCCCTGCTCTCCCTGTTTCTGATAGAAAACGATGCGCCACTCCACATCGTCCGCCGGTTCAAAATGAAGCGCCGAGCTCGCATACTGGATCCTGCCGTTTTTGCCGGAATCACCCGACAGGCAGATTACCGATACTGCTGATGCCAACGGAACTGCTTTTGTCTCCGTATCTTTCTCTTTTCCAGACTGCACGTCCTCTGTTTCCGGCATCTTTGATAGATCCGCTTCTTTGTCTTCCCGATCCGCGCCAACAGCAGCAAACACAGAAACCGGTCCGTTTTCCGTACTGCTTACCGCCCCATCCAAATTCTTTGTCCGCGGGCTGTCGCTCTCCGCACAGTCCATCACTGTAAGCCGGATTGTTTCCTGAGACGGCGTCACCGTATATCCCATAACAGTCACACACGATGGAAATTCCAATTGGTCTGCTCGTGCTGAACTCAACTGCGCAAACGCATCGTCCGGCAGCTTTTCCTGGCAATAGCTTTTTACCGTCAGCTGATATTCCTCTTCGGTTTCCGGACGGCGCAGCAGAACCGTCTCTCCCGGCTTCTGTACCCGAAAATGCGGTCCCGGAAACGCTGTCTCTCCCGGCTTCAGAATTACCTCCAGTGTCCAGATTTTTGGACGGCGGCTCGTCTTCCATGGGAACGATGCCCGCGTAATCTGCCACCCTGCGTTCCGGTCCAAATCATAATGCTTCATCACATATGCGGCTTCCTCATCCATCCAGCCAACCGGCATGCACGGGCTGGCGCTCACTCCGCAGCTTTGAGACATTTCCAAATGCTGCCCGTTCAGCACAAGCTCCGGTCTGAATTCAATCGCGAGCGGATTTTCCGCATCAATCCGCATCTGCTCCTCCGGAGAAAATTCTCGTGTATCCTCCTGCTGTTCTCCTGTTTTCGGATTCAGCCCCCACTTCTTTGTAAACGCCTGCATCTCGTCCGCTTCCACACGCAGACAGAAATCCACAACCAGTCCCCTGCCGCAGACATATGCCGCCGGAACCAGAATCCGGTGTCCGCACCATTCTAGTTCTTTGCCGATTTCCAGCTCCGCTCCTGCGTGATCGCGCCCGTAATGTGCCTGAAAATTCCCTTCAAAATATACCTTCCATACACGCGCCTTCCGAAACGCGCGATAATCCGTAAAGTCCATTCCCCCTGTTTTTTCTATTCCCGTAATCCGCTCCATATCCGATTCCTTTCCGGCGGTTTTTACTACCCCTTTTATCTTAATCCGTCTGAAAGAATCTGTCAATCACTGCGAAGTCACAAACCTTATGTCCGCTCCGGCATCCAGTCCGGCAACCCGGTCAGCAATTTCTCTATTGATTTTTATCGCAGCAATACTCTTTGCTGTCTTATACCGCCGGAAACTCCCAAAATGCAAAATTCCACAGCATATAAGCAAAGCGGCAGCATGGCATTTATGCCAGACTGCCGCTGTTCAATGCAGATATTCGCAATTCACGTTACCGCCTGCCTGATCCGTTTCATTGACATTCGCATTATATAGAAATAGCGGCATTGTATATCCTTTATCCACATACAATGCCGCGATCCTTTATCTCTCCTGATATACCAGACAAGCCGGACTCCATATACAATTTCATATATAAAGTCCGGCTCATTTGATTTTATGGAGCATACGGGATTCGAACCCGTGGCCTCAACAATGCGAATGTTGCGCGCTCCCAGCTGCGCTAATGCCCCAACGCCATATAGTATAGCAAAGTGTCATTTAAAATGCAAGCATTCGCTGTCAATTTTTTCAACTTTTTTAACAAATCAAGGAAGTCCCCACCCACTGCTTCAATTGCGAATATCCGCTTGACCAGCCTTTTTCAAAGCACGCCAAGGCACGTTCCAATCAGTTTGTACTGATTCATACGGTTGAAGCGGATTGACACATCATCTCCGTTAATCGCATTAAAAATATAACACTTTTCATTCCGATGGAACCGACGCAGATACACGCGGCGGTCATGGATAAAAATCACATTTTCTCCCTCAGCCGGATCACGCTCCGCCAGCAGAACAATATCGTTCTTACAGTAGCACGGCGCATACTGGTCGTTCGGAATCCGGATTGCCAGATACGCATTTTCACTGGAGGTTTCTACCGTCTCCAGTCCGCACGCATTGTAAACGTCAAACCCGTCAGCTGCACGTACCGGAGGAATCAGACACGGAATTGTCTGCCTCTCTGCCTCCAGCTTGCTTGCCTGTTCGCACTCTGCTTCAATCCCGGCAATCAGCTGAAGCAGGTTTCTTCCTCTTCTTCCGCTGTTCCGGTAAGCCGCCAGCAGGTTCTGCTCCTCTGCCTTTTCTTCATCACCCAGAATGTTCTCAACAGAAACATGAAGCGCTCTGCAAAGCGCCTGCACGGTATAAATTCTTGGATTTACAGCTCTATTATAAAGAATATTCCGAATTGTTTCGACCGGCACATCTGACAAAAATGAAAGCTGCTCCATTGTCAAATTTCGTTTATTCATCAGTTCTCTCAAACGTCCACTAATCATGCTGTCATCCCCCCTGCTGCTTTTGATACCGGATTGCTCCCTGCTTCACACTTCTGCAATCCTGATGTTATTATTACACATTACTATTATAAATATGATCGTTTCACATGTCAATATGTAGATTCTGCATTTGTCATATTTTTCTACTTTCAAATATATCAAAAACTGTGTCAAACGGCAACCGCCGACTTTCCCGGATTTTACCTGCTGCGGAATCATTCCTGCAGCACAGTTCCGTTCTGCCGCAGTGCGATTCCGCCTGGAAAACATTTCGTCCCGCAAGCATAATATCCGATGCAAAAAGGAACTGCCGCGCCGCAGATGATTCACTTTCTCCGGCACGCCAGCCCCTATCATGTCTTATGTACTCTCGGAATCTCTTATGCACCCGGCTTTGCGGCTGATTTTCCGCCGG
>CAJMMH010000178.1 GCA_905214365.1 uncultured bacterium | reverse complement strand
AAGGACAGTGATGGTAGTGTGTTCAAAAAAGGTGGAAACATGGATACACCGCCATTGAAACCAACATCTAATTATTCTTATGAAAAAGGAGAAAGTGTTTTAAAAATTCAAAGTGTAAAAGTTACAAGTAATAGTAGTTATACTATTTGTACGGGAACAATAAAAAACATAGGTACAAAAACCTATAGATATATTAAAGTAAAGGGGGCATTTAAGGATTCAAGTGGAAACGTGATTGATACAGATTGGACATATGCTGTTGGGGCTGAAGGTTTGGAACCTAATGAATCAAGTACTTTCAGATTATCGGTTGATAAAAATTCAAAAATAATAGATTGTAATGTATCATTACTAGATTATGATTTCTAAGAGAAAATATTTGGCAAAGTTTAGGTAAAATGTGGAAATTATAGGTTATAATGTAATGAGGGAAGAACAAGTGACAGTTTTTAGACTTTAAAATAGCAGTTGAAGTTGAAACAGAAACAAAATGCAAATTAAAAATATTGGAGTAAATTGTATTTTGGTAAGCGGATAATAAAAAATTTTCTCTAAACTTGTTGTATCAAAATGGATAATTAAGTGATATGAAAATCGAGATGAAATCCGTTATTTGGGTTTCATCTCGATTTTTTCAATTATTTTGATGCGGATGTCAGGAAAATTGCATCTGCTTCCGATCAGCAGATCTCCGCTCCGCTCGGCATATCCTTTTCCGGAGTAACCAGAGCAAGCTCACCCTTTTCGTTCTCCGCGCACAGCAGCATACCCTCGGAGAGAACGCCAGCCAGCTTTGCAGGCTTCAGGTTCACAAGAACCATGACCTTTTTGCCGACCATTTCTTCCGGTGTGTAATGCGCCTTGATTCCGGAAACGATCTGCTTTACCTGGGAGCCGATCTTTACCTGGGAGCACAGAAGCTTCTTGGACTTCTTAACTGCCTCGCAGGCAATGATCTCGCCGACCTGGAACTGCATGCGGGAGAAGTCCTCATAGGAGATTTCTTCCTTCGGCTCAATATCGATCACAGTTTCTTCCTTCTTTTCTTCGGAAGCGGTATCGGTACCTGCAGCAGCGTTTGCGGCAGCCTTCTTTGCTTCCATCAGCTCATTGACCTTTTCCATCGTCTTTTCAACGTCAAGGCGGGCAAACAGGATCTGCGGCTCAGCGGTTACCTTCGTGCCGGACGGCAGGAGACCGAAGGAATCAAGCGCATCCATCTCGCGTAACGGCGCGCTGAACTGAGCGGCAATCTTTTCCGCGGTTTCCGGCATAAACGGCTCCAGCAGGGAAGCGCCGATCAGGATGCTCTCAGCAAGGTTGTAAAGAACAGTGGAGAGACGGTCCTTCTTTGCCTCATCCTTTGCAAGCGCCCACGGGGTGGTCTCATCGATATATTTGTTGCAGCGCTTGAACAGCGTAAAGATCTCGGTAATCGCGTCAGCAACGCGCAGCTTGTCCATCTTTGCAGTAACGTTGGAAACAGTCTTCAGAGCAACTGCCTTCAGATCTCCGTCAACCTCTTCCTCTGCGCCGGTATCGGTCAGAACGCCGCCGAAATACTTGTTAGTCATGGAAATGGTACGGTTTACCAGGTTTCCAAGGGTATTGGCAAGGTCGGAATTCATGCGCTCGATCATCAGCTCCCAGCTGATTACGCCGTCGTTTTCAAACGGCATCTCGTGAAGTACGAAATAACGGACTGCGTCAACGCCGAAGAAATCAACCAGCTCGTCGGCATAAATGACGTTGCCCTTGGACTTGCTCATCTTGCCGTCGCCCTGCAGCAGCCACGGATGACCGAATACCTGCTTCGGAAGCGGAAGATCAAGAGCCATCAGCATGATCGGCCAGTAGATCGTGTGGAAACGGAGAATATCCTTTCCGATCAGATGCACATCAGCCGGCCAGTACTTCTCAAACAGCGGATCGCTGTTTCCGTCTGCGTCATAGCCAAGACCGGTGATATAGTTGGTCAGCGCGTCAATCCATACATAAACGACATGGCGCGGATCAAAGTCAACCGGGATTCCCCACTTGAAGGAAGTACGGGATACGCACAGATCCTGCAGACCCGGGAGAAGGAAGTTGTTCATCATCTCGTTCTTGCGGGACTCCGGCTGGATGAAATCAGGGTTGTCGTTGATGTACTTGATCAGCTTGTCCGCGTACTTGCTCATACGGAAGAAATAAGCCTCTTCCTTTGCCGGCTGAACCTCGCGGCCGCAGTCCGGACACTTGCCATTTACCAGCTGGGATGCGGTAAAGAAGGACTCGCAGGGAGTACAGTACATGCCTTCGTACTCGCCCTTATAAATGTCGCCTTTGTCGTAGAGCTTTTTGAAAATCTTCTGAACCTGCTTTTCGTGATACGGGTCAGTTGTGCGCATAAAGCGGTCATAGGAAGTATTCATCAGATCAAAGATCCGCTTAATCTCGCTGGCAACGCCGTCAACAAATTCCTGAGGAGTCTTGCCTGCCTCATTTGCTTTCAGCTCTATCTTCTGACCATGCTCGTCCGTACCGGTCTGAAAACGCACATCATAGCCCTGCATTCGCTTGAATCTGGCAATAGAATCTGCCAGCACGATTTCGTAGGTATTTCCGATGTGCGGCTTGCCGGACGTATAGGCGATCGCTGTTGTGATGTAATACGGTTTTTTCATGGGTAGTGCCTCCTCAAAAATAATACGCGCCCCCGGAAACCGGGAGAACATAAATGTCTGATACCGGCAGAAAGCGGGCGAAACCTGTTTCAAACCAGTATAAATTATGATACCACGCGCCCAAAAAGAATGCAAGGGAAATGAAAAAAAGATTGCCATTTTGCAGAAGAAACGGTATGATAAAGAAAGGCATATATTATGTGCTTCCGGCTCCTTTTGAACAAAGGGGCTTTGCCGGTTTGGGGCAGATTCGGCATAGTGAGACTGCAGAAGTACATATGATGTACTTTTGCAAATTCAGGTACAGCGAAATTCCGGAAGTACATTATGAAACCACGGAGGATACCAACAAAATGAATGCACAGGAAAGATTAAAAAGAAAACGCAGAAGGCAGCTGCAGCGCGCGCTTCGCTTCTGGGCTCCGATCGGAATTGTGGCACTTCTGATTCTCGGACTGACAGTCGGCGGCGTTGTTCTGTCGATCAGCCAGACGAAGCAGACCGGACCGGCGCAGGAGAGTAAGGGATCGGGTCAGGCAAATGATAATAAGCAGGACAGCAAAGAGAATGAGTCGCAGCAGGCCGCGGAGAGCGAGGAAGCGGAAAGCGGCGGGTCAGACGCGCAGGAAACAGAGACAGCGCCGGCAAGTGAGGACGATAAGTTTGAAGAGCTTCTGGCGCAGATCCGTGCCGGACAGGCGGCAGATTATTCCTATCTGACGCCGGCAAACAGCAGCTTTGCGTCTGTAAAGAGCAGCCTGCTCGCAATTGATGAGAGCCAGCTGGCAGCTGAATCCCGGGATCTGTACGACATTCTGAAGGATAAGATTGAGATTGAAGAGGCGGGGACTTCTTTGAGCGCTCCGGCAGACGGACAGACTATTTATGGAAGCGAAGGCGGCACCGCGTATTATGAGTGGCTGTTAAAGAAGCTTACCGGTGTGGATGATGACGCGCAGACGATTCATGACCGCCTGGCCAATGAGCTCAATGCGATGTATGGTCTGATCCATCCGATGCTGGACGCGGATCCGATGCTTGCGCAGAATGCGGAGAGCGCAAAGAAGACGGGCGCGGACAACGCGTATAAGTACAGCACAGTGACTGCGGGCTCCGATGATCTGAAGCTGGTGCTTGCCTGCGACGGTCTTGCCAACGGATGGGGCGAGTTCGGCCTGATCCGCGCGTATCTGCTGGATACATCGTTGGATGAAAACGTCCGGAACTATCTGGTTGATTCGGTGCGCATGACATACGCAATGTATGGCCTTCTGGATTATTATATTAATCACGAGGGCTGGACGCAGGACCAGGTAGCGGAGCTGTGCAGCAGCTATTTCGGAAGCGGCCAGGAGAGCCTGGCGGCAACGATCTACCAGTCTTCTCAGAATGAACCGGGGCGTTACGCGGCGGCAGCGATCAGCTATCTGGAGTTGACTGAGATTGAAAGCACGCTGGCACAGCAGAATCAGGATTCCTATAACGAACAGGTTCTGTTTGATTTCCTGTTCGGACGCGGACCGGCGACATTTCGTGTATACAGAAGCTGGCTGGCACAGTAACCGGTGCGTGTTCGGAGCGTTTGGGAATAGCAGATATCGGGAAGGGAGCGAAACAAAACATGGCGCTTTTATTTGTGATTCTTCAGGAGGAAGATCTTCCGGGATTGTCGAGCGATCTGATCCGGAGCCGGATTCCGGCAACCAGATTTCTGACAGAAGGATTGTATCTGAATAAGAGAAATGTAACGCTGATGATTGGAATTGAAAAAGACCGGGAAGAGGAAATCTTCTCATATATCCGAAAGAACTGTACAGGGCGCATGGAAGAGAGGGAAGTGCTTGAATATAATGGTTCCTTCATGGAGAATATTGTAAAGCAGGTCAAGATCGGCGGTGCGGTTGTTTTCATCATGGAAAGCGGAAAGATGAAAAAATTCTGAAAAGAGCGGCAGCAGATGCTTATTGCTCTTCGCAATTGAAGCAGGGGACTTCCTTGATTTGTTAAAAATGGTGCGGCAGTGACAGAGAATGTCATTGCTGCACCACTTTTTTATGCCATTTTCCGATGTGCCGCCCGGTAATTCAACGGCGATACGCCGTAGTATTTTTTAAACAGCTTACTGAAGTAATAAACGTCATCATAACCGACGCTGGTGGAAATTGCCTTGATACTCTGGCGTTCGCCCTGCTCAAGCTGCCGCCTGGCCTGCTCAAGCCGGAGCTTGATCAGGTAGTTGATCGGGGCTTCGCCGGTTTCCTCTTTGAAAATCTTGGAAATATAAGCAGAACTCAGATACATGTTTTTAGCGATCAGGTCAAGCGAAATCTTTTCAGAATAATGGTTGCCGAGATACTGACGGATTTCGCTGACCACGTAAGTTTTGTGATGCGTTTCAAAGTGATAGGAAGAGGAAATCTGGTGCGGCGGAGCGACAATCTGGCGCATCAGTGTCAGAAGCAGCTGCGTCAGGTACGTTTTCTGCATAAAATACTGGCCGACCTGATTGCTGTAACGCTCGGAAATCATGCGCAGGCAAAGATTGGAAATATCCTGGCGGACGAGACCGGACGTATGGAAAACAGGACTGCCTCCCGGAAACGTGAACCGGTTGGGCTCCATTCCCTTGAAATGGTAATCACAGAAACCGACAAAAAACAGGATCATCGGATCGGAAGGGCTGGCAATAATATGGTTGTGCAGCTGTCCGGGATTAATAATCACAATATCCCCTGCGGAAATATCATAAACCGTTCCATTAATACATTCCTGGCAGGAACCGGAAAATACAAACAGCATTTCTGTATTATCATGAACGTGAGGCGTATTCGTGGTGACGTTGTTGTTCTTACCCAGAAATAAAACTGTCGGATTCAGATCAGAATGTGTAATATCATAACTTTCACACATGCGTTGGGCCTCCTTATATTTTTTGCAGCGTATATTTGAAAAAAAGGTTTTCAGTAAGATTGCGGGAATGATTTTCAAACACGCTCTGATGTCGAACAGAGTAATTATACATCAAATTTGGAAAAAAGTACATTTTATTTTTCAAATCCGAAGTCTATAATGGGCGCTATCCGGAGGAAATATCTGAGAAGGAATCCGGGCGCGCATGCCTGCCGGATGAGCCGGGCGCGAAATGGGGGCGCCTGCGGGAATGCAGCAAAATCAGAATTGATTCTATGTTGCCGCGCTTTGGGAAAGGGGAAAAAGGATGAAGAAGAGAACGCCGATCCGCTGGTTTCTGTCGTTTTTGAAGAAATACCGGTTCCGCATGATTTTCGGACTGTGCCTGGTCGCAGTCACAAGTCTCCTGCTGCTGATCAACCCGAAAATTTCGGGAATGATCGTAGACAACGTCATCAACGGCGGGGAGTACGACCGGC